>NZ_JAXKBY010000181.1:0-12837 GCF_036552745.1 Faecalicoccus sp. | reverse complement strand
GTGTAGATCCACGCGTAATGGGATTAGGTCCTACCCCAGCTATTTTAAACGCTTTAAAATATGCTGATCTTTCCATCAATGACATGGAATTGGTTGAGTTAAACGAAGCCTTCGCCGCTCAGTCTTTAGGTGTAATTCATGAATTGGAAGAAGCAACCGGTATGGATCGCGAAGAATTCTTAAAGAAAACTAACGTCAATGGTGGTGCCATTGCCTTGGGACATCCAGTTGGAGCCAGTGGTAACCGTATCTTAGTTACACTTTTATATGAAATGAAAAAACGTGGTTTGAAGACCGGTCTTGCCTCTTTATGTATCGGTGGTGGACAAGGTGCTGCCGTTATCATAAAGATGTGCGATTAATTATTCAATCAAAAAACGAGTAGAGTGCAAATACCCTACTCGTTTTCTTTTGTGATATAGCTCATAATCAACTCAACTGTATTTTCCAAAGCCTTATAATGTGTTCTTTCCATACCATGGGAAGCTTGTACTCCAGGGCCAATCAATGCCCCTTTGATATTATTTCCTCCTTTTAAGGCGGCAGACACATCACTGCCATACATCGGATAAATATCAACGGCATAACTTAACTGTTTTTCTTTAGCCAGGCGAATCAGATCACTTGTCATTTGGTAATCATAAGGGCCGCTGCTGTCCTTAGCACAAATGCTGACATCGTATTCTGTACAAGCCAGGTCTAAACCGATACATCCCATATCGACTGCCAACATAGAATCTATCTCATCCGGCAAGGCAGAAGCGCCATGGCCTACCTCTTCATACGTGCTAAAAAGAAAGATCAGATTTGTAGCAGGCTTGATATTTTCATCCTTTAATGTCTTCAAAACCGAAAACAAGCAGGCACAACTGATCTTGTCGTCTAAGAATCGTGACTTGATAAATCCACTTTCGGTAACAGTTGTCTTTGGATCAATGGCGATAAAATCACCATTTGAAATTCCCAGTTTCAAAACATCCTCTTTTGTCTTCACGATTTCATCAATACGTACTTCTAAAGTATCCGCTTTTCTTTCTAAGCTGCTGGCATCCGGATGCACATGTTTACTGGCTGCCTGGCATAATATCGTTCCGGTATAAACTTTATTTTCACGCGTGTAAATACGGCAATATTCAGAATCAAAGGTTGGCAATGTCGGAGAACCGATGGGAGTAATGGCCAAATAGCCATTATCTTTGATTGAGCGCACCATTAAACCTAGGGTATCACAATGCGCACTTAATCCCAGGGTATGATTTGTATCTTTTCCTTCAACCTTGATCATCAAATTCCCTTTTTGATTTCGAACTATATCATAGCCTAATGCCTTTGCCTCTTTTTCTAAAAAATCGATCGCATGCATAGTAAATCCAGTTGGTGAATCCACCTGCAATAGTTTTTGTGCAAAATTCAATATATATTCTTTCTCCATTATCTTTATTCCCTTCTATACTTTCTGCTTGATTATACCACTTTTTGGACAATCCACCGCCCTTTGCGATTCGATCCTTCCCGCACCAGCAAATGCTTTTCTTGTAGTTCCTTGATTAGCGTTTGCACTTGTTTTCTGGAAAGCCCTAAAGCCTCCATAAGTTGAACTTGTGTCATCGACGGATTCTTTTCTAATAAAGTCAAAATTTCCTGTTTATGATCGGCTCCTTTTTTTGGCTCCTTTTTGGCTCCTTTTATTTTCATCTACCAAAAATCCTTCATGTATAAACAATCTAGATATGAAATAACTATGATTTTCATCTGTTTCAAATTCAGGTTTAGGTGAACCATTGGCCTCAAGTGCATCCAAGATTTTCTTAAATCCAGTATTTCTTCCCTCCGTAAGATGAAGTTCTTTTAAGAAATCACCAATTCTTCGATTTCTATATCGACGATTCGATACACGATAATGTTTTAACCCTTCCTGTGTAACTGATCTGTCTGGCCCGGGAAAACTGATAATTTCTATACGATCGCGTTCTACACGTACTTCAATAGGTTCTCTAATATCATAAGCACGATGATAAACTGCGTTTGATAAAGCCTCTTCAATCGCCGCAAAAGGATAATTAAAGAAACGATCTGCTTCAGCCCTATCCGGATGCTTGATGACTTTTTCGGTGATAATCATATTTTTTATAAACTGAAGCGCAGCTCTAAGCTGTTGATGAATTGGGCCTTTAAATGTATTTTCTATGATATCATTACCACCTAAACCATCAGGAAATTGCACGATATCAATTTGCGTATAAGGGAAAAACTTATCTGGTTCCATACTAAAAAACATTAAACCGACATTTTTAGGTTTTACATATTCAGGAAGATTACTGATGATATTCATATCATGACAAACTTCTATAAAATCACCATTTTTTGATTTCTCATACAACGAACTTTTCACTTCTTTTAGATAATTCTGAATTAAAGTAATATTTAAATCCGATATATCAGCCTGATGATTTACTCTATCATCAAATGGAACACGATTAGCCAATGTAAATAAATCTTTTTCTTCATCGTCTGATGGTTCCACTGTATTGGATGCTTTACGAATATAGTGAATATGTTCTTTATGATCTTTTGCCAAAGTTTAAGGAGAAGAATACGGTCTATTATCTCCTCCAGGACACCAGATCACAATAAATTGTTTATTCTGATATGTTTCTACACCAATAATGGGTGTATAAGCTGGGCGAATTAACTTACATTTTGAAAATATATTTTTCTGATACGAATCTAATTTCTCACTGGGAACTCCTTTTAGCGGATAAACAGGACGACCATCTTTTTCTTCAACTCCAATGACAATATATCCGCCACCCCAGTTATCCAAATCGTTGGCAAAGGCACAAATCGTTTTTAAAGAAGTAGCTGCATCCCAAGTTTGTTTGAATTCAATTCTTGCCCATTCTACTACCTCTCCAGATAATAATGTCTTGATATTTGTCGGTATTGCCATTCCATCACATCCTTCCTGCCTATTTTTGTCTAACCTTTATTTTTCTACACCATTTTTTGAGTAAATGAACTACTCTTCTCTTTCAAAAATTTGTATCCATCAAACAAATATAAATATCACATATAAATGTTTTAAGATTTCACAAACCAACCTGTTGACTACTTTTATCATCACTTTCGATTGAATTTATAGTATCGTATCAAATACATCTTACTAAGTCCTTACTTATACAATATAAATGTTATTGGTTTCGTAAAATTTTTAAAGATCTAAAATTCCAATTGAAATTGTATTCATATGTGTCTTCCTTTTCCATTAATAAAACTTTCTGGCCAGAAATTCTAAACGACTGACCGCATGCTCTAAAAAGTCTTTGTAGCCACAATAATTTTCATCAAAATAGGTGATGTTCAATCGTTTACAATTTTGATGACAAATTGATTCAAACGGACAGTTGAGACAAGCTCTGCTAGTACGTTTTGGACTGTTAAAAAAAGCCTTGGCTCCATCACTTTTGATTATGTTGTTTAAATCGTCCGTCTTTATATTTCCACAAAGATATTCATCTAAGGCATAAAAATCACAGGGGTACACATTCCCATTTGCTTCGATAACCGATTGAAAGCTGCAGTTTCCGCACATACCACACGATTGTGGCCTGCGACGTTGAAACAAAAGAATCAAATTATCAAATAAGGTGATACTGATATAGTTTCCTTTTTGTACTTCTTCAAACCAGTCATTAAAAAAAGTCTTATAAAACGAAGCGAATAGTTTAGGTGTTAAAGCATATCGTGTTGTACCCTGCAACGGTGGCAGGCAGGGAATGAACTGTACATAATGAAGCTGATGTTTTAAGATCCATTGAAACAGTTTTTGCGGATGTTTTGCCAAATATGAAGTTAAAACGATCAAAACGTTTACCTCAACGTCATGTTTCTTTAATAGATTCATTGCCTGTATGACTTTTGTATAGGTTGGATTCCCTTTTCCATCCAATCGTAAAAAATCATGATTGTCTTTATATCCATCTAAAGAAATGCCGACAAGAAAATGATTCTCTTTAAAGAAAGCACACCATTCGTCGTTAATCGAAAGACCATTTGTCTGTATCGCATAGTGTATGTTTTGATTTGTCTTATACTGATTGACATATGCGATAAAAGCACGATAAAAAGATAGACCGGACAGTGTTGGTTCTCCACCTTGAAACGCAAATGTTATGTCTTGATACAAGCCAAGTGCCTGTTTGATCAATGCTTGCATCGTATCTTCTCGCATGATGTTATACGAAGGGATTTCTCGATGATCGACCACATCTTTATAGAAACAATAACGACAGTCCATATTACATAAAGAAGAAGCCGGTTTGATTAAAAAACTGATTGAATTCATATTTCTAGTTTATCAAATCTATACAAAATTCTCAAAACGCAAAAAAAGGATCCCTCTTACGAAGAATCCTTCCAGTCTAAATATCAAACCACTGAATTGCACAGGCATCCAGTTCAACCTCAAAGGAGGAACCGTCACCTTTATAAATCGTTGATTTTTGTGGTTCATACGTATTGTTGACAACGCAGAAACTGTTGGTCGATGGATAAACATTGACATCTAAATTATAGTTGTCACTGTACCATTTCTTCATGTCATTTTCTTTATGTGCCGCAAAGAAGATCGCACGATATAATAGACGTGTATTTTCAAAGCTGAATGGAAGACCGTTCATATAAACGGAACGTCCTTTACCATATTCATTCACAGCCAAATTTACATGAAAATCTTTTTCCCTCAGGATCATTGTGCCCGGTAAAGCATACACGTTATTGACACATTCACCCCAGTCCTCATGTTCTAACTGTTCGGTGATAAAGTGTTCATGCGTATCCCAGTTATACTTATCGGTATGCATCGTAAATCCTAACTCTTTATCCACACCTAATACATCGTATAGTGTAAAGAATTTACCATTCTTGGCACAGGCTGTTGGTTCGCCGACACCAATGAAACCGCCACCGTTATCGACATATTTACGTAAAGCGGCAATCACGGTTTCATCAAATTCTTCACCACCGCTAAAGCTTGTATAAGCAGCACCTACATTCAACAAGACATCAATATCATTTAATACCGATGGATCGTTACGCACTTCATCAAAACTGATAAAACGCACATCAAACGGGTATCCGCTCAAAGCTTCCATAACACCGGTAAACGAATAAATCTGTTTATACCAGATCGCATGGTGTACCAGATGTGTTCCCCAGCGACGAAGTTCACCCCAGCTGTTCAATACACCAACCTTCATAAGTGTATATGGTTTTTGCTGGTTGACATGAGAATATAACTCACGGAATTCATCACAGACTTTTTCGATGTAGTCAATAAATTCCGGGAATTTTAAAGCCAGTTTTAAATAACCGCCATATCCGATACGATCGACCGGACTTCTTAAAATGGCACGACGGGCAGTCACCCAGTTGATCTTGGCTTCCTTTAAAGGATCGCCACCTTCATGGAAAGTATCCGGGAAGAAGTATGGCAAAAATCTTCCTTCGGTATATTTCACACCTTTGATATCAGAAATTAGACGAAGTGTTGTTCCGGAACCTACCGAACCAACCACAGCATCTAAACCAATGGATTCAAAATACTTACCGAATGGTTCAGTACCAATCCAGTGATCGCCTAAGAACATCATGGCTTCTTTACCATATTCATGGCAGATATCGACAAACTTTTTAGCAAGCTTACAGACTTCTCTTTGTTGGAAATCCATAAAGTCGCGATATTCTTTGGTCGGTACGCAGAAAGTAGAGTTGTTGAAGCCTTTATTGATGATGTATTCTGGTCTGAACTTATAACCCACTTCTTCTTCAAACTGTTTTAAGATGTATGGAGAAACCGAAGCGCTGTAGCCAAACCAGTCAACGTATTTCTCTCTGGCCTGCTCGTCAAACTGCAATGTGAACTGATGAAAGAATGTCGTAAAACGAACAACGTTTACATCATCGCGTTCCTGACAAAACTTTCTGAATTTTTCCAGTACATACTTTTGTGTCTTTGGCTGACGTACATCAAAGGTCATCTGATGTTCTTCATCCTGCCAGTCATTTGTCAATGAATTGTACATGTGAACCGGATCCCAGATGACAAACGCCAGGAAGCTTACTGTATAGGCATGATAAGGAATCGCATCATGAATGATCACTTCGCGATTTTCTTCATCGTAATCCCAGTTTGTCACTACGGTATCCGTTGTACGATCAATGACTTCCCACCAACGGTGAATATCATCGATTGTGTTGGGTTTAAGCTGATCCTTATAGAAATGCTTCATGATCTGAATCTTACATTCAGTCTCTTTGGCCGTAACAAAATCAGACATCAGATACATTTGTTGAATTTCTTCTGGATTTGCCTTAGCCCATGTGTTATCTTTACGTGTTGTATAGTAAGTCGCATATTGTTTGATATCCATGGAACGTAGTTCTTTTGGCATATCGGTTCCATCACAGTCGCGAATCGCATCCGCCTTCCAGCGATGAATGATATCGATCGTATCATCTATGACATCGATATCCGTTGGTACTGTCACTCTTCCTTGTTTAATCATGTTAATGTCCCTTCTATTGTGTCAATCAATTTTTGAAACGCAATATCTCCTTTTTCATCAAAAGAATAGATGCCGCAATGTCTTAGTCCTTCCACAAAGACCCTGGCGACTTCTTCCTGCAGCTGTTCTTCCACGTTTTCTTTTGTCCAGGTCATGGATTGTTGAAGATTCTGCAGCCATTCTAAATGTGAATCTAAAAGATCTGAACAGGTACCATCTAATAAATAATCCTTCATTGCCTGCATTTCCGTTTTTAAACGGGCCGGCAATACTGCAAGTCCCATCACTTCGATCAGACCAATGTTTTCTTTTTTGATATGATGTACTTTTTCATGAGGATGAAATATCCCCATTGGGTGTTCCTTGCTTGTCCGATTATTTCTAAATACAAGATCCAGTTCATATCGATTGTTTCGATAACGCGCAATACTGGTAATGGTATTGTGCATCTGTCCATCTGTTTTGGCATAAACTTCAACAGCTGGATCATCATACTGCCGCCATACTTGCAGTATAGTATCTGCTACATCGATCAGTGCCTCCTTTTGCACCGATGATAAGCGCAATACGCTTAATGGCCAGAACAGACGATCGGCTCTTACATCCTCTGTCAGCTGAAAGCTTTGAACGACTTTCGCATTGGCCATGGCAAATTCATAATTCCCACCCTGAAAATGATCATGGGACAGGATCGATCCTCCCACGATTGGAAGGTCGGCATTGGAACCTAAGAAATAATGTGGAAACTGTTCGACGAATTCCAGCAGTCGAATAAAGGTTTTTCGACATGTTTTCATAGGTACATGTTCACCCTTTAACACAATACAGTGTTCATTGTAGTAAACATATGGAGAATACTGGAAGAACCAGTCTTCTCCATTTAATTTCAAAGGGATGATGCGATGGTTGCTGCGACCATCACATCGTAAACTTCCGTAATATCCTTCACATTCCTTACAAAGCACACACGATGGATAGCTTGTCGATACACTTTTTGATGCTTTGGCGATATCTCTGGGATCCTTTTCCGGCTTGGATAAATTGATCGTTATATCCATGATGCCGTACTCCGTATTCACTTTATAGGAAACATTCTTATCGATTCGGTCCTTGCGAATATAGTTACTGGCGATGCTGGTATGATAGAAATAATTGGTTGCTAGTATAGGAGAATTATTTTTTTTCGTCTCAAACGTATGAATCATTTCGGAAGGTCGCGGCATGAAACAATTCATAAGCTGAGAATCAAACGCATCGCGATTTCGCAAAGTATCTTCCAAGATTCCCTTTTTAACCGCAATATCACAAAGCATCTGCAGCAATTCACTGACATAGTGATAGGATACCCTTTGATCCGTTGGTGTATAATCTTCTTCTTTTAAACAGGCCAGAATGCGATTACGGGCATAGATTCGATCGGTTGGTTCCATCAAATGCTGCTCGATCGCATATTCCAGCAAAGTTTCAATGATTGCTTCCATACGTATCCCTTTTATACGATACGATTTTCTGTTTCCGGATCAAAGAAATGAATCTTGCTAAGATCCATGGTCAGATCCAGATCCTCATGTCCTTTGGCCTCCAGACGAGATGCGATCTTTGCACTCATGGCTTCTCCGTTATAAGTTCCATGCAGGATGTATTCATGACCTAATAATTCGGCTACATCAATGTGGAAGGTAAAACGAGCACTTGGATATGTCTGGGCGACGATCCCCTCGGCATGCATATCTTCCGGACGAATACCCATGATGACTTTTTTGCCGTTATACGCTTTCATCTTATCCTGGAACATATCCGGTACCTGAATCTTGTGATCTCCGGCTGTAAAGATGCCATCGGCATACATTCCATGAATGAAGTTTGTTGCCGGTGCTCCTAAGAAGCCTGCCACAAACATATTGGCCGGATTGTTGTAGATTTCCTTTGGTGTACCGATCTGCTGGATATAGCCGGCTTTCATGACAACGATACGATCGGCCATGGTCATGGCTTCGGTCTGGTCATGTGTAACATAAATCGACGTTGCACCGATACGCTCATGCAGCTTGATGATCTCACTACGCATCTGAACACGCAGCTTGGCATCCAGGTTACTTAATGGCTCATCCATTAAGAACACCTTGGCATTACGCACAATGGCACGACCTAAGGCAACACGCTGTCTTTGTCCACCGGACAATGCCTTTGGTTTACGATCTAAATAATCGGTAATTTCCAAGATACGAGCCGCTTCTTTTACACGTTTATCGATTTCATCCTTTGGTGTTTTTCTAAGCTGCAAGCCAAATGCCATATTGTCATATACGCTCATATGCGGATATAGCGCATAGGACTGGAATACCATGGCGATGTCACGGTTTTTGGGTTCAACATCGTTCATCAGTTTTCCATCGATATAGAACTCTCCGGCGGTGATATCTTCCAAACCGGCAATCATACGAAGTGTCGTTGATTTTCCACATCCGGATGGTCCTACAAATACGATAAATTCTTTGTCTTTGATCTCCAGATTAAAATCAAAGACAGCTTGTACATTGTTATCATAGACTTTATCTATATGTCTTAAAGACAATTCTGCCATATTACTTTCCTCCTACTGATACTTTCGATTGTAGAGATAGATCAGGATCATAATACCAATGACACCGACGATCTCCATCATCAAATTTGGGATTCCTATCGTTTTTTGTCCGATGACTACCAATGCAACACAAACAATAAAGGCAATCAAAGACAAAATCGTTTTAATGATATTGCTGTTTTGCATATGCATCCTCCTTCAATTAGTCTTTTAAACCACCAAGGCTCATACCTTGTGTCAACTTCTTTTGAACGATGATATACAAAATCAATGTAGGAACCATCGCAATCACCAATCCGGCATACATGACACCGTATTGAGCTGCTGAACGCTGTGCCTGCATCAGATTACGTAATCCGACAGATAAAGTCGCATGATCTGTCTGCAACAATGTAAAGGCAACGATATATTCATTCCAGTAAGCTAAAAACTGGAACAAAATAACAGTAATGATACTTGGTCTTGCCATTGGGATCATGATCTTTGTCATGGTCTTAAAATAGCCACATCCATCTATCAATGCAGCTTCTTCATAAGCTTTTGGTAACGTCTGGAAGTAACCTGTCAACAAGTAAACTGTAAATGGAAGACTTGTCGATGCATAAACAATCGCAAGTACTAACTTGTTGTCTATCAAAAAGTTAGTCAATCCAAGCATGTTATCAAAGTTAAACAACATCATATAGATCGGCAATACGATATAGTTCATATTGATGAACAATCCGGCCATAAACAAGAGATTCATAAATTTCTTTCCCTTGAAGTTGAAACGAGCCAGTACATAAGAACACGGCAATGCGACTACCAGTAAGATTGCCAATGCCATAGCTACAACGATGACCGTATTTAACAGATAATCGCCCATTCTGGCCTTTTCAAATGCCGTCACATAGTTTGACCACTGTAGTACAGCCGGTAAGGCCCATGGGTTGTCGGCATTTAATTCCAACTGTGTTTTCAAACTTGCCAAAAATACCCAAAGAATCGGAATAATGATCGTTACCGCAAAGACGATCATGGCAAAATATACAAAGATCTTGTACCAGGAATGTGGTGATAAGTTCTTAAGTTTTTTCATCGAGGCACCTCCTAATACTGTAATGGATCACGTTTTGTGACCTTATTCAATGCACCTGCCATCGCAAACGCCAGGATAAAGGTAATTACACCAATGGCCATACCATATCCCAGGTTTCCGGAGAAGGCTTTTGAGTACATGTAGTTCAACATAACCTGCGTACCAAACTGTCCATCGGTATTGACCTGCACAAACAGGAAGCTTAAGTTGATCGTTGAAATAACAAAGAATGTCAAAGTCTGACGAATGTTATCCCAAATCAACGGCAGTGTGATCATAAAGAACTGTTTTAGTTTTCCGGCACCTTCCAAAGAAGCTGCTTCATACAAGTTTTCTGGAATGGATGTCATACTGGCCATGTACATAACCATGTAGTATCCGATGGCCTGCCAAACCAGAGCTCCGATGATCGAAAAGATGATAATTTCCGGATCTCCCATCCACTGCCGACATAAGCTGTCGAGCCCAATCGTAGACAGGAAGCTGTTCAATAAACCATTGCTTGGTGCGTAAATAGCTGAGAAAATACCGGCGATAATCACAATGTTCAAAATGTTTGGAATATAGAAAATAACACGGAAGAAATTCTTTCCTTTGAAGTTTTCACGTGTTAATAATGTCGCAAACAAAATGGCCAAAGCAATCGTAAACATCGTTACGATCACAATGATGAGTATCTGATTCTGTATGGATTGCAGAAAGATATCATCTTTAAACAAAGTTTGGAAATTCTTGAGGCCGATAAACGTCTCCCCGCCGACAAATCCAGCTTTCTGATACAGTGAGTAACGGAATACCTGAACCGTTGGTATTACAATAAACAGTGTAACCAGAATTAGGGCAGGTGCCAGACAGGCGATGACAAAGCGGCGCTGTGATTTCTTTTTTGTCATAATGTCCAACCTCTCTCTTTTAAGTAGTAAGAAAGCGGTGAAGAATCACCGCTTTTTGTAAATATCACTGCGTTTCTTATTCTTTTGCTAATGGATTTTCACGTAATGTTGTCCAAAGCTCAGTCAGTGATTCTTGCCATGTATCAACAGATACACCTTCTTTACCACTGGCGATTTCTTCAATCGGTCCATAGATCGTACCCTTGAAGTCAACATCTGGTACAGCGGTAGCATCGTATGCAGCATATGTACCGGAAACAGCTTTTACGCCTTCCTGATTGTAAACATCAAACAGACCTTTTAACTGTT
Organism: Faecalicoccus sp.; assembly: GCF_036552745.1. Classification (NCBI taxonomy): domain Bacteria; kingdom Bacillati; phylum Bacillota; class Erysipelotrichia; order Erysipelotrichales; family Erysipelotrichaceae; genus Faecalicoccus; species Faecalicoccus sp. Next base: position 1,407 of record NZ_JAXKBY010000181.1, on the reverse strand, counting down.
CGTCAGCTAACAAGCTAGCAGAATCTTTTCTTGGTGAAACAATGTTGTGAGAAGCAAAGATCTTAGCTGCATCTTCAGAATACAAGAATTTGATGAATTCTTTTGCATCATCTACGTTAGCAGCTTCAGCAGGGATCCATACTTGTTCTGTCATTGTTGTAACAACGCGTTCTCCACCTTCTTCAAAAGCAGGCAGTGGCATTACACCCCAAGAGAAGCCTTCCGGTGTAGTTTCAGCCATTTCACCGATGATCCAGGAACCATTTGGCATAAATACGGCTTTACCATCGATCATAGACTGCTGGTTCTTAGTGAAACCACCATCAACGTTAGCGTTGGCAACTGTATCTTTTTCTAAGTAGTTAGGTCCTACCAAGGTAGCTAAAGTTTCCAGAACTTTCTTACCTTCATCAGAATCCCAAGTACCTTCACCATATTTCAAAGCATTCTGGAAGTATTCTTCTCCACCAGCCTGATACAGCATACCTAATACCGTATTATCGAAGTATCCTTTGATTGGGTATGTGAATAAGTATTTGTCAGGGTTTTCACTATGTACCTGATCACCTAAAGCCCACATTTCATCCCAAGTCTTAGGAAGCTGATCTTCGGATAATTCAGCTTTGTTGTAGTATAATCCAGCAGGTGTGTACATGATTGGAGCCAGATATGCTTTTCCATCACCGAAGTAATCAGAAGTAGGTTCTGTGATAGAAGTATCGATTTCATCAGCAACTTCTTCCATAACATCACTGATGTCCAAAACGTTTCCGTTATTCAGCATTGACTCTGTATAATTGGAAGCCTGTCCCAGGTTGTAGTAAACCAAGTCAGCGTATTTTCCGGATGCATTGTCTTTCTGCATTTCCTGATCGATTTCTTTACTGAATCGGATCTGTACGTCAACTTCCGGGTTGGCTTCTTCAAATGCTGCGGCAGCTTCTTCCAGGAACTCTGTACCATTACCACCTTCAAAAGCATCAAAAGCTAGAATTCGTTGTCCATCATCATTTGTTGGCACTTCTTTTTCGCCCGAATCCGTGCTTCCTGAGCTACATCCAGTAACCATTGTAGCCATTGCCAGAGCCAAAGCTCCGGCTCTCATTAATTTGGTCATTATAATCCTCCTTTGAACATAGCTTTTAACTACTTAAAGTGTACAAAAATGTAAGCGCTTTTTCTATGCGATTCTTGTTTTCGATTTTAGAAATATTGCTTTTTGATAAATACACCTCAAAATTTCGAAATTTTCACATTATTCTGTGCTACACTTCTTTTAGTAAAAAAGGAGATTTTTTATGCGTCAACCTAATATACTTTTATTGATGTGTGATCAGTTTCGCGGTGACTGCCTTTCCATACAAGATCACCCCGATGTTAAAACACCTTTTCTAGATTCTATTGGAC
>NZ_JAXKBY010000180.1:0-8272 GCF_036552745.1 Faecalicoccus sp. | reverse complement strand
GTAGTGGTGTATTTAAATGCCAAAGGAAGAATCATCACACATAAGATCTTGTATATTGGTACATTGACGGAAAGCTGTGTGCATCCACGTGATATTTTTCATGATGCCTTTATCTATAAAGCACATTCTCTGATCATGGTCCACAATCATCCCAGTGGTGATATCACACCAAGTCCGCAGGATATTGAATTCACAAAACGGATATATGAACTTGCACTTTTATCCGGCATACAACTTTTAGATCATGTGATCGTAGGGAACAAAGACTGGTTCTCCTTTAAACAACATCAATATCTCGATTGAATGATTGAGTGATTCCTATTATAATGGAAGATAGCTTGGGGGAACGCCATGAAACGATTTACACGTTTACAACGTATTTTACTAATTGCCAACATTGTTTTACTGGTGATTGGATGCGCAATGTTAGGATTAAGACAAAATGCGTTATCGAATATGGGATACAGCGCATGGACATATATTAAATATGGGTTGATTGACTATCCTTTAACTTCTTTGACTAATGTATTTAGTGATTTGTCAAACTTATGGCATGTCTATGAAGATAACCAGTATTTAAATGAAGAGCTTGCTATGCAGAAAAGCTATAAGACATTGTATGAAGAGCAACGCAATCGAAATAAAGAACTGGAAGAGCTGGCAGAATTGAATGGAACGCTGAAAGATGCGACAAAGATCACGGCACATGTTCTGGAAAGAGATACCGAAGCATGGGATCAGACGGTTACGATTTCGGCTGGTTCCTCGCAGGGCGTACAGGAAAATATGATCGTCTGTACATCACAGGGAGCTGTTGGATTGATTGAAGAGGTACAAAGCGCGACTTCAACCGTACGGCTTTTGACCAGTGAAGATTTGATCAATGATATCGCCATCAGCATTGCCTTGGAAGATGGAACGACCATTGAAGGTGTACTGGAGCGCTACGATACAAGTCACAGAGCGTATCGAGTTTCTTTATTTGACAACGAGGCAACAGTTACACAGGGACAGGAGGTTTCGACCTCAGGAAGAGGCGGAAATTATCCGAGTGGTATTTATCTGGGACAAGTCAGTGATATGGAAACCAATGATGATGCCATCATTTCAACGATCTATGTCAAGCCTGTTTCAAATATCAGCAGTTTTAACTATGTTACGGTCATAGGAAGCGGGCGAGTGGAATGAAGCTAAGAACTAGTTTGATCTTTATTCTGATCTGTCTATTGATCGATGACTTTTTCGCCTTTGTATGGCCATCGGATTTCACTTATGCGCATATGAGCTTTATCAGTCATCTGGGATTCATGGCTTTGATGTTGCTGGTGGTATCGCAATCGTGGCTCACGCGCATCCTGTTATCGTTTCTGTGTGGCATCATAACGGATTTCTTTTTTACACAGGGTTTTCCATTGCATACGATTCTTTATACGTGTTTTGGCTATGTATGTGGACTTTTGTATCCCTGGATCAAAGATCGCCTGTTATATAGAACCTTATGGGTGTTTGTATTGATGCTTTTGAAGGATATTGTTTGTTTCATTTTCTTTTCGTGGACAGGCACGCTTTCGATCCCATTTAAACAATGGCTTTATACCTTTGGTTTCTTTTCATGGATTCTTAACGGACTACTATTATTGGGACTGGAATATGTTTTGGGGGTCATGGATCGATACACTACGATTCGTCAAAATCGAATCTTAAAAATGGAACGATCGCGCTATAAGAAATTGCGCTTTATGCGGAAATGAGTGTACTCATTTCTTCTTTTTTTTATCGATGTGGTACAATTAGTTCTGGAATGGTGATATTATGAAAAAATTACTTTTATTAGATGGAAATTCAATGTTGTTTCGTGCTTATTATGCTACGCTATATTCCCACAGAATGACGACTTCCAACGGGATTCCCACCAATGCGATCTTTGGCTTTATCATGATGCTCAACAAGGCCATTGAAACGATCGAACCTGATGGAATTTTGGTCGCATGGGATGCTGGTAAGAAAACATTTCGTCATGACAAATTTGAAGCGTATAAAGGAACGCGTAAGCCAATCGATGAAGAACTGATCGTTCAATTCCCGATTGCACGTGAATTTTTAGATACGGCCGGTATTTGCCGCTATGAGATCGAAGGCTATGAAGCCGATGATATTATCGGTTCGATGGCCAAAAGTCATCCGGAAGTACAGACCACGATCTTGACCAGTGACAGAGACTTGTTGCAGCTGGTGGATGCTTCGACAAGCGTTCTGTTGATGAAAAAAGGAATTACGGATATGGAATTGATGGATGCGGCTCATTTCGAAGAAAAATATGGATTGCAGCCACTTCAGATCATAGATTTAAAAGGATTGATGGGAGATTCCAGCGATAATATACCGGGGGTAGCCGGAGTCGGTGAGAAAACCGCAACCAAACTGCTTCAACAATACGCAAGTGTAGAAAATGTATATGCGCATATTGATGAAATCAAAGGAAAACTGAAAGAAAAGCTGGAAAAGGATAAAGACAATGCGTTTATGTCCAAGGAGCTGGCAACGATTTATACGAATGTTGAACTTCCTTTTGAAATCGGTCAAGTTTCTTTTGAGGGCTATAAAGAGTCTGTCAATGATTTTTATAAAAAGTATGAAATGCGCTCGTTGATGACAACGACAAAGCAAGCTTCTAAAAGTGCATGGCCGATCAAAAATGTAACTTCCATCGATATAGATGAAGAAGATTTGTTGTTGATGCCGGTATGCACCAAGGAGAGCTTTTTGATTCAGAAGCTGTATGGTTTTATGATCCCGTATAAAGAAGAAATTCTCTATCTTCGCGTAGAGGATGCCTTAGAAGATGCCGGCTTTAAAAAACTTTTGCGGCGAAAGGATCTGCATACATGGGATGTTAAAGAAACAAATCATCTATTAGACCGGTATGGATTTACAACAGTTGATTTTAAAGAAGATTTGCATATCGCCTGCTTCCTTTTGCATTCGCAGGCAACCGATCTTGATGCATTGGTGTTAGCTTTACATGTTCAACTGCCGGAAAGCTTTCATGATCTTTCCAAAAAACAAAAGAGCGTGGAAGCGTATGCCGAACAAAGAATGGTTCCGGTCATGCAGGTGTTTACTGAAGAGCTTGCCAAGAAGGAAAAGTCGATCTTAGAAAAGCTGAAAGAAGATAATTTGATGGAGCTTTATGAAAATATTGAAAAGCCTCTGATTCCGATCTTATACCATATGGAAAATGAGGGTATCTATATTGATGAGCATACACTGGATGAGATCGGGCAGGCCACTTCTTTTAAGATGAAAGAACTATCCAATGAAATTTATGGATATGCCGATAAGATCTTTAATATCAATTCACCAAAACAGTTAGCTTCGGTCTTGTACGATGATTTAGGCTTAAAGGGTGGAGGACGTAAGCGAAGCACCAGTGCGGAAGTATTGGAAAAACTGCGCGGCGTTCATCCGATTATTGAAAGTTTGTTGGAGTATCGGAAGTTTTCCAAGATCATGTCCACCTACATTGAGGGATTGAAAAAACACATCCAACCGGATCAAAAGATCCATACGACATTTAATCAAACTATGACACAGACAGGACGTCTTTCCAGCAGTGATCCAAACCTGCAAAATATCAGTGTTCGTGATGAAGAAGGACGCGAGATCCGTAAGGCATTTGTGGCTAAGGAAGGACATGTTTTGTTGTCGGCGGACTATTCTCAGATCGAGTTGAGAATGCTGGCGCACATGGCCAATGAAACGCATATGATTCAGGCATTTCAAGAGAATGTCGATATTCACAATAAGACAGCCACTTTGATTTTTCACTGTCAAAGCGATGAAGTCGATAGCAGTATGCGTCGTATTGCCAAGACGGTCAATTTTGGTATTGTATATGGACAGACCGCTTTCGGACTTTCTACACAATTAAAGATTTCACGAAAAGAAGCCACTGAATTTATGGATTCCTATTTTGCCAGTTATCCCAACATTCATCAGTTTATGAATACTTTGATTGAACAATGTAAAGAAAACGGATATGTAGAAACCTTATTCCATCGCCGTCGTATGATTCCGGAAATTAACGATAAAAACTTTATGACAAGGGAATTCGGAAAACGGGCTGCGATGAATGCACCAATTCAGGGAAGTGCTGCGGATTTGATCAAGATTGCCATGATTCGTGTGAATGAAGCTATGAAAAAAGCCAATGTGAAATCAAAAATGCTTTTACAGATTCACGATGAATTGATCTTTGAAGTGCCGGAAGAAGAATTAGATCAGATGAAAGCACTTGTCAAAGAAGCCATGGAGAATGCGATGGAACTGAGAGTTCCTTTAAAGGCCAGCATTCAATCCGGTAAAACATGGTACGAGGCTAAGTAAATGCCGGAAGCACCTGAAGTACAAACTGTGATTTCCACGTTGGAAGTACAGATTCACGATTTACAAATCGAAGAAGTGCAGGTCGTATATCCTAAAATCGTGGAACATACTACCCCGGAAGCCTTTATCAAACGACTTACCGGCCAGCACTTTCGAAAGTTTCTTCGCTGGGGGAAATATCTTTTATTCGTCCTGGATGACTATGATCTGGTAGTGCATTTACGCATGGAAGGTAAGTTTTATTTGTTGAAGCAGCCTTCACAGGATAAGCACGTTCACATTCGTTTTCGTCTAAGCGATGGTAGATGGATGTGCTATCATGATACACGTAAGTTTGGCCGTATGCAGGTGTACACTCACAATAATGATCCATTTTCCCATCCTTGTTTTGAAAAGCTGGGTTATGATGTTCTGGATCCACGATTGGATGGAGCGTATCTGTATCAGAAAATACATCCGTTAAAAAAGAATTTAAAATCGTGCCTGCTGGATCAAAGCATTGTAGCCGGCATCGGTAATATCTATGCCGATGAAATTTGTTTTGCGTGTGGTTTGGATCCACGTTCCCGCAGTGCAAGAATTTCTAAAAAAGATTGCGAAAATCTGGCATTTCATACAAAAAGGATCATGAAAGGGGCTATGAAAGCCGGAGGAACGACCATTCGCAGCTATACATCCAGTCTTGGTGTTACCGGGTTGTTTCAGTTAAAGTTAAAAGTACATGCACAGGCTGGTAAGCCTTGTCCAAACTGTGAGACAACTATACGAAAGATCATCGTATCGCAAAGGGGGACGTATTTATGCCCAAAATGTCAAAAAAGAAAATAATTGCCATTACCGGAAGCATGGGATCGGGGAAATCCATGGTATCGTCCATGTTAAAAGAGAATTTCCCGGTTTTAGATGTCGATCAAGTCAATAGACAGCTGATTGAAAAAGGATACAAGGGATATCGGCAATTAGTAAAAGAAATAAAAATTCCTTTAGATGAAAAAAAGAACATTGATAAACCGGCATTTGCACAATGCATGTTTACCGATAAAGCTTATAAACAAAAAGTGGAGTCGATCTTACATCCACTGATCGTGGAAAGTATGCAGGAATGGATCGAAGAACAGGAAAATACATTAGTTTTTGTAGAAGTTCCTTTATTGTTTGAATCGCATATGGAAGATCTTTTTGATGAGATCTGGTGTGTTGTCTGTGATGAAGAAGTAGCGTTACAAAGACTGGAAACAAAAAGGCATATCACCAGAGAGAATGCTAAAGCGCGTTTAGCCTGTCAGTATTCTCCGGTCATCAAGATGCAGCAAAGTGATGTGATCCTTTATAACAATGGCACCTTGGAACAGCTAAGAGAACAAGTCAAGCTCCATTTAGAAAGGAGCCTTGCATGAGTCGAGAAACTTGTCGTATTCAAATGCCTTTTTCACTTTCGGAACAACAAAGAGATTCGCTGCATCTATTGTATGGAGCTTTGATTGGAAAAGAGGCACAGTATTTGTATGATGTTTTTTCCACATTATCTAAAAAAGAACAACTTTATGATTTACAAGATGTACAGAAAATCGTGCATTTAAGTCCAACCAGGTTTGAATATGCTCGTAAGCAGCTGGAACAATATAATCTCTTACAGACATATCGGGAGACAATCAAAGCTGAATACTTATTTATTTTACAGTCGCCCAAAGATCCGCAACTCTTTTTACAGCATGATATTTATTCAAGGATCTTTTTGGAAAAAGAAGGTTCTTCACAGTTAGATCGTATGAAGCTTTTCTTTTCGAAAGAATCTTTGTGTACGAAAACCATGGTCAACATCAGTGAACCTTTAGATGTATCGATCTTAGAAAACTGGACTTCTAAAAAGGAAGAAGCATTAGATAAAACGCAGATTCATATTCCTTCCAATACAGCCTATCCCTTTGACTTTAATGTGTTGTTTAAAGGGATGGAACGCGTGATACCACAACGTCTTCGCACAAGACAAAATTTGGAGCGTATCTATGATTTAGCGCGTATCTTTGGCATTGATGAAAAAAATATGCGGCGTTATTTGTCTTTAAGCATTGATCCGCAAAAAACAAAGATTGATTTTGAAGGGTTGCGAAACAAGGTGATTGCCGCACAGGATCTTCATACAAATTCGCAGGATCCATATACACTTTCACCAATTGCCTATCTGCAGCAAAAACAAAACGGTATGCCGGTTGCCAGAGCGGATAAGCTCTTATTGGAGAAGATGATGGTAGATTATCGTTTGCCGGCAGAGGTCATCAATGTGCTGATCGACTATGCTTTAAAGGCGACCGATCAAAAGTTCAGTCGATCCTTTGTGGAGAAAGTGGCCAGTTCCTGGGCACGTTTAAAGATCGATACCAAAGAAAAGGCGATGGAACAAACCATTAGTTATAAAAACACAAAAGTGGAAAACGTACCGGAATGGTATGCGGATACAAAGCAGACAGAGCCGGATGAAGAATTAAAGGCAAGAATTGCCCGTCTGCAAGAGAAATTGGGAGAGACAAACCATGGAGAGAATTAAAGTGGCATCAAAGATTACAGAAGATCTATATAAACCGTTGTTGGAAGATGCACGCATCCTTCATTTTTTAAAACAACATCAAAAGGATATCGACTTTTTAAAAAAGTACGCTTCTGATTTTTTTATGTGGCAGGAAACATTGGATAAATGTAAACACTGTCAGGGATTGTTTCAATGTAGTCAACCGTTACAGGGAAAAGTTAAAACATTGGAATTTGATGAAAGCGGATATTTAATTCAAAATTTTGTTTCCTGCAAATACAAGAAGAAGGATGAAAAGAAACACGAACATGAAAGAAATTATCGACTCAGCCATTTAAGCTATCAAGAATTAGAAATTGATTTAAAAGGCATGACAGAACATCAAAGCATGGAATATTTAATGGTTTATGAAAAAATGCTGGAGTCAATAGAGAGTGATAAAGGTGTATTCCTTCATGGACAGCCTGGGGTTGGCAAGACGTATCTTTGTATCGGCATGGCCAATTATTACGCGCAGAATCAAAAGAGCGTTTCCTTTGTGAAAATGCCACAGTTTATCAGTGAATTAAAACAAGCGATGTACGATAATGACTTTCGGCAAAAACAGATGAATGCGTTAAAGTTTTCTGACATTGTGTTCTTAGATGATATCGGTGCCGAGGCTTTAAGTGCCTGGACAAGAGATGAGATCTTACTGCCAATCCTGGAATATCGGATGAATCATAAAAAGAAGACGTATTTTACCAGTAACTATGCTTTAGAGGAACTTTTGAATCAATATATCATTCGGAGGGAGCCAAACTCTAAGGTCAGTGCTTTACGAATTCTGGAAAGAATCAAAAGTTTGGCAGTGATTTGTAAATTATCCGGGGAATCCAGACGTTAATTCTTTTCAAATGCTTACATTTGGAGTAAAATAGACATAGCAAAACATAAAGGAGGAAATTGAAATTATGTTAGTATCTGCTACTGAAATGATCAACAAGGCACATGAAGGACATTATGCGATCGGTGCCTTTAACATCAACAACCTTGAATGGACAAAAGCAATTCTGGCAGCTGCTGAAGAAGTAAAATCACCAGTTATGTTGGGTGTTTCTGAAGGTGCTGCAAAATATATGTGCGGATTCAAGACTGTTGTTGCAATGGTTAAAGAAATCCACGATTATATGGGAATTACTGTTCCTGTAGCAATCCATTTGGATCATGGAACTTACGAAGGAGCTAAAGCTGCTATTGAAGCTGGATTCACTTCTGTAATGTTTGATGGTTCTCACTATGATTTCGAAGAAAACTTGGCTAAATCAAAAGAAATGATCGAATTAGCTCATTCAAAAGGATTGTCTATCGAATGTGAAG
>NZ_JAXKBY010000179.1:0-33492 GCF_036552745.1 Faecalicoccus sp. | reverse complement strand
GGAAGACAGGCTCGATAGGCTTTCGCTTGAATTATCTCTATGACACGCAGGGAAAGCTGATTGCGCAGGCAAAAGCAGGTCAAATTGTAGAAATCAATATGAAGGATCGACTTCCTGCACAAACAAAGTTGATAAAGACGATCGATACAACGCTTCAAAAGGAAATTGATCAAACTATTGAAAAGAAACAGCGAAAAGTAGCAGTGTCTTGTCATTTGGCATGTAAAGGGCCCGGATATCCGTTGGAATGCACTTTGTCTGAAAACGGTCATTGTGTGACTTGGATTAGTGAAGAGCTGGCTGATGTTGCCAAAAACAGACCTTGTGACGAAGAGGTTTTAAAACGCCAGTTTTCAAAGACAAAAGACAGCTTTATAGAAATTCAATCGTTTCGTTTTGCGTTGGATGTCCCTTTCTTTTTTCCGCTAGGTGCGCTCAATCATATCCGCAATCAGGCTATCGATGCTTTTTATGAAGAAAAGACAAAGGCTAATCCTATCATAGAAAAAACATACGATGTGAAAATAGAACCGCAAAAAATTGTGGAAAGGTACTGGATACAAGAGAAGATTCATTCTTCGATGGAAGGCTTGGCAGATCTGCGATACAATGTCACAAACTCTTATGCGATCGCGTGTTTATTGCGGTTGGGATTTTCCTGCATCGAGCTTTCTTTGGAATGTAAAGATAAGGATATACAGGCCATGCTTACAGGTTTTAAAGAACGATACGGCTTTGAGGCCCCGGTCATGGTATATCTTTATGGAAAAAGAAGGCTGATGATCATGAATCATTGTGTTGTCAATACGGCCTTAAAAGATGGACAAAGAAAGAATTGTGCTTTATGTCATAGGCATTCTTTTTATCTAAAGGGAAAGGATCAAAAGGAGTATCTGCTGGAAGGGGATGCGAAATGTCATATGTGCATTTTTGAAAAAGAAGCATGGAATGACTTGGATAAAATAGCGTACTATAAGCAGCTTGGCATACAGAATTTTCACTTGTTCTTCTTACGGGAAGATGCACTAAAAAAAGCAAAAATTCTCAAGGAATTTCAGGCTGGAGTACAGGAGTAGATATTGAATCTAAAGCGCTAAAGTGGTATTATTTTTGTAGCTTAAGGCAAAGGAGGAACTTAATATATGCCTATTATTGTTGATGTATATGCTCGTGAAGTATTAGACTCTCGTGGTAACCCAACAGTAGAAGTAGAAGTAACTACTGAATCTGGTGCTTATGGACGTGCCATGGTTCCAAGTGGAGCAAGTACAGGAGAAAGAGAAGCATTAGAATTACGTGACGGTGACAAAACTCGTTACTTAGGAAAAGGAACAACAAAAGCTGTAAACAACGTAAACAACATTATCGCACCAAAGGTAATCGGTATGGATTGCCGTGATCAGGTTCTGATTGATAAAACAATGTTAGATCTGGATGGAACTCCATTCAAGAAAAACTTAGGTGCTAACGCTACATTAGGTGTATCTATGGCTTGTGCTTTGGCAGCTGCTGATTTCTATGGTATGCCATTGTATAACTACTTCGGTGGATTCAATGCGAAGACTATGCCGGTACCTATGTGTAACGTAATCAACGGTGGTAGTCATGCCGACTCTACAGTTGACTTCCAGGAATTCATGATCATGCCGGTTGGTGCAACTTCTGAAAAAGAAGCAATCCGTATGGCTGCTGAAACATTCCATGCGTTGAAGAAAGTATTAAAAGACAAAGGATACAACACGAACGTTGGTGACGAAGGTGGATTTGCTCCTAGCTGTAAAGATGGAAACGAAGAACCACTTGAATTGTTAGTAGAAGCTATGCAGGCTGCTGGATACAAACCTGGTGAAGATATGTGCATTGCGATGGACGTTGCCGCCAGCGAATTCCACAACCATGAAACTGGATTGTATGAATTGAAGAAATCTGGTCAGGGAACTAAGACAAGTGATGAAATGATCGATATGTATGCTGAATGGATCGAAAAATATCCTATCATCTCTATCGAAGACGGACTTGGTGAACGTGACTGGGATGGATGGAAGAAACTGACTGATCGTTTAGGTGACAAAGTTCAGTTGGTTGGTGACGACTTGTTTGTTACAAACCCTTCTATCTTACAGGAAGGTATCGAAAAAGGTATCGCCAATGCGATCTTAATCAAAGTTAACCAGATCGGTACTTTGACAGAAACTTTCGATGCTATGGAATTAGCTAAGAAACATAACTACACTTGTGTAGTATCTCACCGTTCCGGAGAAACAGAAGACTCTACAATTGCTGATATCGCTGTTGGATTCAATGCCGGACAGATTAAGACTGGTTCATTGTCTCGTACAGACCGTATCGCTAAATACAACCGTTTGATGCGTATCGAAGACGAATTGAATCAGCGTGGAGCTACTTCTATTGCTCAGTACAAAGGAAAGAAATCTTTCTACAACTTGTATAAGTAAGATCTTGACCCCGTAAGGGGTCTTTTCTTTTTGTTGATTTTCCTTCATAATAATAGAAAACAAGGAGAATTTTTATGCAACAGGCAACACTGGAACAATGGAAGAAATTATATAAAGAAGCAGATGCGCTAAAGGAAAAAAGGCCATGGACGATCTTTGAAGATATCGATTTGATTGCAGTACAGCTGGAAGGAAAAAGAGAACCATATTTCTGCAGTATCATGGGTAAACAAGGAAACTGTCCAGGGATAACGATGTATTACGGGATGGATGGGTATTCTGATCTATGTATGATCATGGATTCGTACCAATACTCGGCTCCGACAACTTATATCATGGGTGATATTACTTGTATGACTTGTTATTATGGGGATAAAAATGAAATGGAACCGGACCAGAGAAAAATAATTCAGGATTTAGGACTGAAATATGAGGGTGCTAATGACTGGCCGTATTTTTATTCGTTTGAACCTCGCTATGTCCCGGTAAATTTAAATCGTGATGAAGTTATACAATGTACCAGAATTATGGAAGTTTTAAATAAAACCGTGGATATGGTCATGGAAGATGAAGAATGGCTTCCTAATTTTGAAAAAGGGGAGCTCTTAATGGCTGAATGGGATTTTGTTGAAGAAGGTGAAGAACCTAATTTGTCGATATATCCACTGCCTTTGCCAAATTCGATTCCGCGCTTTCTTACGGTAAAAGTGGAGGATTCGGTGCTGGGAGAATTTAAAGAATATGAAAGATCGGATATGGAATTGGTCATGGATCTGAATTATTTGTTTACTCCAATCGATGATCCGGACTATGATCGTCCAATCAATCCATTGTTGGTCTTGGCTTATGATTTAAAAGAAGATAGCATTTTGGCAGGCGATGTTCTGACATTGGATCATGATGAAATGGAAAGAGTGGTTTCTATTTTCTTTCATATCATTGAAAACTACGGTATTCCTAAAAAACTCTATGCACGCAATCCACGTATCTTAATCGGTATGGAATATCTTTGCGATCAGTTGAATATTGAGATTGTCAACGATCCGCTGCAGGAATTAGATGATATTTATCAAGGCATACAACAAACGATCTAGACAGGCAACTGCAAGTCAGTTGTCTTTTCATTTTGTGGAGTATATGAGTAGGGATTACGATTTGGCCTTGGTACAATAGAAGCAGGGAGGATCATCATGAACGAGCAAGTGATTAAAAGCATTTTAAAAGAACGTTTTGAATCCCATATACAACGTCATTCTTCTATAAGATGGATAGATGTAGAAAATCTGCTGACCAAAGATATATTAGAAGCTGTTTCTTATATGGAGGAAACAAAGGGAGAACCCGATGTTGTCTTTTTGGAGGGCCAGCTTTGTATCTGTGACTTTTCCAGGGAGAGTCCGCAAAGAAGAAGCTTGTGCTATGACAAAGAAGCCAGAGTCAGAAGAAAACAAAATGCACCGGTTTCCAGTGTCATGGAAGATGCACAGGAAAGAAAGCTGCTTTTATTGACGGAAGCAGAGTATTTATGGCTGCAGTCGATGGAAGATCTGGATTTGAAGACATCAAGCTGGATCAAAACAGAAGATTCGATGCGTAAACAAGGTGGTGCATTATTTGGCAGTAAACGCTATGGAAGAACTTTTATCTACTGCAATGGAGCGGATTCCTGTTATTCCAGTCGTGGCTATCGTGCTAAAGTCGTATTAAAGACGAAGTAGGTTTCTTTGTGTATCTGAAAGGTCATTCTCACAGAGTGACTTTTTTTGTATAATGAATCTACAAGAAGCGAGGGATAGTATGAAACGATGGATCGTATGTGATTTAGATGGCTCTTTAATGCCACCCAGTGATGGCTTATATGTATCAAAAGCTGTTCAGGAAAAGATGATTGCCTTGCAGGAAAAGGGGAATACGGTGATCTTAAACAGCGCCCGTGTTTTTCAGGGTGTGTATCCTTTAGCGTTGCAGATTGGTATGGATAAATTTGGTGGGTATTTGATTTCTTCCAATGGATCGCATGTCTATGATATGAAAACCAAACAAGTAATTGATCGTGTAAAAATGGATGCGGACCGAGTCTTGTGGCTATGGGAAGAAATGAAAAAGCACAATATCGGAATCGGATTTACCCAGCCGGATGCGGTTATATGTAATCAAATGCATATGGGATTTGAACTGGATCAAAAAAACTGTGATATTGATTATATTACGACAATGCATCCTAAACGATATTTAAAAGCTGATGTAGTAAAGTGCTCCATTGCGGCCAAGCCGGAAGAACTGGAAGCAGTTATTGATGATATTGAAAAAGAAATCGAAAAAAATACTGATTTTCAAGTAATTCGCAGTACACCGACTTTGTATGATGTTCTACATAAAGAAGTTTCTAAACAAGGTGCGTTGGAGAAATTGTTAAAGAGTCTACATGCAGGCTGGGATCAGGTGACTGCCATTGGTGATGGCTACAGCGATGTTGAAAGCATACGTTTGGCCGCTTTGGGATGTACTTTGGAAAATGCCAAAGAAGAATGTAAAGAAGTGGCCGATATGATCGTTCCTTCCTGCTATGAAGATGGCTGCCTGATTTGGTTAGATCGATTATTGGAGGAAACGTATGAAAGTCGTTGATATGCATTGCGATACAATTTTGGAGCTTTTAAATCACCCAGAAAAGGGATTGTTTCAAAATGATTTAAGCATTGATATTCAAAAACTGCAGAAGGGAAATTACCTGCTTCAAAATTTTGCCTTGTTTACCGATCAAAAAGTTTTATCCATTCCGGAACAACAAACGATGCGATTGATGGATGTCTTCTGGAATGAAATGGAAAAAAATAAAGAATATATCGCACCGGTATTCAGTTATGAAGATATTGAGAAAAATGAAAAGGCTGGAAAGTTGTCTGCTTTGTTGACATTGGAAGATGGCGGTGTTGTCTTTAATGATCTTTCTATGCTTAGAAATTATTATCGTTTGGGTGTTCGTATGATTGCCTTGACATGGAATTATCCCAATGGCATCGGCTATCCAAACTTTTCCATGGATGATTTTACGGACTATAAGCAGGCCAGCCCTTTGCAGCAGATCGATACAGTGCACGGATTGACAGGGTTTGGGATTCAGTATGTACAAGAGATGGAGCGTCTGGGCATGATCATTGATGTCAGCCATTTAAATGATGCCGGTTTTTATGATGTTTTAAAAAATACAACAAAACCTTTTGTGGCCTCTCATTCCAATGCCAGAAGCATTTGTCCGGTAGCTCGAAACCTGAGCGATGAGATGATTCAGGCTTTGCATGCTCGAGGTGGTGTCATGGGCATCAATTTTTGTGGGGACTTTTTAGAAGAACACGAAAGTCCAAACGGGCCAAGCCACATAGAAGCTATGGTACGTCATATTTGCCATATCAAAAAGATTGCCGGTATTGATTGTATCGGATTAGGCACGGATTTTGATGGAATTCATTCCGACTTGGAAATACCGGATGCCTCCTACATGAATCAATTGGCACAGGCTTTATCGGAAAATGGTTTTACACAGGAGGAAATCGAAAAGGTATTTTATAAAAACGTATTACGTGTTTATAAAGAAATCTTATAAGGGTTGAATGATTAATTTAAAATAATGTATGTTAATTTAACGAATTTATGATTTTTACTGTTTTTCTGTATTTTTAGTTGAACGATATTTGACTTTTAAAGTAAACTATCAGTGGTCGGCAAAACACAGGAGGAACAGTATGTCAGCAACAATCAATCGAAAAGAACTGGAAGCGAGAATGAGTGAATCATTTGATATTTCAAAAGCAGAAGCTCATGACTATATTCAGTTTGTATTTGATGAAATCACTTCGATATTGAAAGAAGGAAAAGAAATCGATATTTTTGGATTTGGACGATTTTCTGTTACGGAAAGAAAAGGGCGTATAGGCATTAATCCATCCACTGGGGAAAAGATGGAAATTCAGCCTAGCCGTAATGCGAAATTTAAATCCAGCAAGACATTAAAAGAAGCTTTGAAACAAAAGTAAATTAAAAAGGCAAGATTTTTTGCCTTTTTGTTTGCTTAGCTCTTTTTAGGATGGGTAAAAGAGGACAGAAAATTGAACTTTGTCGGTGGTACAGGATTTACGCTTGAAAGAATAGCCGGCTTTTTGGAGGTATTGATCGGCATAAGTATGATCATTTTTGTCTGGCAGTTATTAGGACATGATGATCCAGGCCATATGGAGGATGCAGAGGCTATGCAGGCTTTTATGGAGGTCATCGGTCTGTATGCGATTCATGTGTTTGAAATTATTGCCGGATTGATTGGCATTGTGAAATCAAAAAAAGGTTCATTGCTCACAGTTCTTTTAGGCGTGATCTTGTTTTTGATGAATTTAGTAGAGTTCTTTATGCATACTACAAACATCATAGAAATTATAATTCACGCATTAACATTGATTGTACCGTATTATTATGTACACAATGCTGTTAAATTGTTTAGGAATAAGGTAGAATAAGAAAGTATGTTAAGGAGAAAATATGAAAAGTTTTATGAAAGAGTTTCGTGATTTTATCAATCGTGGAAATGTCTTAGATATGGCGATTGGTATTATCATTGGTGGTGCGTTTACTGCAATTGTAACAAGTTTATCGAATGATATTATTTCACCGATCCTTGGATTGTTTGGTGGATATGATTTCAGTGCCTACTCATTAAAATTTGGCGATGTAGCGATTAAATATGGAAGTTTTATTACAGCTATTATCAATTTCCTGATCATGGCTTTGATTGTTTTCTGTATGGTAAAAGCTATGAACAGAGCAGCCTCTAAATTGAAAAAAGAAGAGGAAATAGAAGAAGCGGCTACAACGAAGGTGTGTCCTTACTGTAAAAGTGAGATCAGTATTGAAGCCACTCGCTGTCCTCATTGTACTTCACAATTAGAAGCGTAAAAAAATGTGTATCCTGAAAGCTCAGAGATACACATTTTTTTATAATACCATATTGCCGACGAAGGCAAGAATGGACATCAGTATGATCATGCCAGTGCCATATGGAAGTACCATAGATAACAGTTTGGAATCCTGTCCTTTGGAATCCACACTGCTCAGGGCAATCGCAAGGCTTTGTGGGCTGAGCATTTTTCCAACGGCTACACCCAGGGAGTTTAAAGCTACGATCCAAAGGCTGTTGGCATTTAAGGCCTGGGCGGCTTCTAACTGCACCTGGCCAAACAGAACGCCGGAATTGGTCCCGGAGCCTGTGACAAAGGTTCCCAAAGCACCAAACCAAGGGGCAAAGAATGGGTAGAAAGAACCGGTAATCGCAATTACAAACGAAGATATATCGCTGATCATGCCGGCATAGCCCATGATCTTGGCAACGGCTAATACCGACAACATGGTGATCATCGTTTCTTTCATCTGGTTAAGCGTATCTACCAATACTCTGCCGAAGTCTTTTAAGCTTGCCTTTTGGATAAGACCACCGATCAATGCGGAAATAAAGATCCATACTCCCGGTGTATTGATCCAGGAAAACGAGATCACCGTAGGGTTTTCACCGGTGTATATCGTTGTTTGTGTGGCAAAAACACTTAAAGCTTCATTGATTGGCATGACCATCTTGCTGGTTAATAATAAGAATACAAAGATCAGGATAAACGGACACCAGGCAATCAAAGCCTTTGATAAAGTGATGTTTTCCTGTTTGGCGATCTGCATTTCGTATTGCGGATCGCTTTTCTTTTTGGATGCGAACAGGATCGTTAATGCCAAAGAACATACACTTCCTACGACAACGGCCAGTTCAGCACCCACAAAGTAGCTGACGGCAAGCTGTGGAAGGATAAAACCTAAAGAACTGGCCAGTGTTACCGGTAACATTCCTTTTAAAGCTTTTGGGCCTTTTCCGGTTGCCATGACGATCAAAAATGGAGCGGCAATGACAAAGGGCGCCAACTGTAAGCTGGTCATAAAGGAAAGCGCTGTGTTTTCCAATCCCACCAGATTGGCTAATGTCACAGTTGGGATACCGATCGATCCAAAAGGTGTGGGAACACCATTGGCAATCAAACAGACAAGACAGCTAAACAAAGGATTAAATCCCAAACCAACAAGCATGCTGGCAGGAATCGCAATGGCGGTTCCAAAACCGGCCATGCCTTCCATAAATCCACCAAAGCACCAGGCAATCAATAAGACGATAATTCGTTTATCGCTGCTGACCGAAGCAATCATTTGCTTAATGATTTCCATGGCGCCGGTCTTCAATGTCAAATTGTACGTAAAGACAGCGGCGATGATCACAAGAATGATCGGCCACAAAGCCATCGCAAAGCCTTCCAGGGCAGCACTCGCCATATCCATCACCGGCATCTGCCACTTGGTGATTGCAAGAATAGCACTGATGACAAGGGAGCCAATTGCAGCCTTAAAGGTCGGCCATTTAAAAACGGTTAGAGCCACAACTAACCACAATATGGGAAGAAGGGCTAAAAGAAAATTCAAAAATTCCAAGATTTCACCTCTCCTATCAATCTCAAATAAACCGTTTCAATTATACGTGAAACTGTGGGGAAATCTAGAGAAAACTTGAAAAAAACGCAAGAAAAAAAGTTGAAGGTTCAACAGTATTGTAAATAATTATATTTCTATAAAAAATAGTTGGCAAAAATGGTGGGAATGATGTATCATGGTGGTACAAAGTAGCACAAAGTGTCTAGATGTGGGGGTGATGGCACGTGTTCATGGGGGAGTATGCACATAACATCGATCGTAAGGGGCGATTGATTATGCCTGCAAAATTTCGTGAAGATCTTGGTGAACACGTTGTCGTTAACCGTGGTTTGGATGGCTGCTTGTATGTATATACTGCCAAGCAATGGGAAACAGTATATCAAAAGTTATCGGCGCTGCCATCAACAAATAAGGATGCGCGTATGTTTCAGCGTATGATGTTGTCGAAAGCAGCGGAGGTAGATCTGGACAGTCAGGGACGAATTTTGATACCTCGTACCTTGATTGAACTGGCAGGACTGGAAAAAGAATGCCTGATCGTAGGTATGGCTAACCATTTGGAGATCTGGTCAAAAGAGCGTTGGATGCAGTTGGAAGAAGAACAGTCCGGTTCATTTGAAGAAGCTGCAGAAGCCTTGAATGGCTTTATGGAGTAGTATGGAACATCAAAGTGTACTGTTAAAAGAAACAATCGACATGCTCGATGTGAAAAAGGATGGCATTTATGTGGATTGTACACTGGGCAGAGGGGGCCACAGTGAACAGATCCTCAAACGTTGTCCACAGGGATTTTTGTACTGTCTGGATTGTGATCAGGAAGCAATCGATCAAAGTACAAAACGTCTGCTTAAGGTTTCAAATAATTTTAAATGTATCCATACATCTTTTGAAAATCTCAAAGAAGTTCTTGCCAAAGAAGGTGTATTTGGTGTCGATGGCATCGTGATGGATCTGGGGGTATCCAGCCCGCAGTTTGACGATCCGTCTCGAGGATTCAGCTATCGATTTGATGCACGACTTGATATGCGAATGGATCAGAGTCAGGAAATGGATGCCAGGAAAGTGATCAATACCTATGATCAAAAAGACTTGTTCAGGATCTTTAGAGATTATGGCCAGGACCCAAATGCATATCGAATCGCATCACAGATCGTCAAAACTCGTCAGCAACATCCGATCGATACGACGTTTCAGTTAGTGGATGTGATCAAAAGTTGTTTACCGACCAAGGTTTTAAGTAAAAAAGGACATCCGGCCAAGCAGATCTTTCAGGCGGTTCGCATTGAAGTCAATCGCGAGCTTTTACAGCTTGAGATCGTACTGCAGGATGCGATAAGTTTATTAAATCCGGGTGGAAGACTGGCCGTGATCACGTTTCATTCATTGGAGGATACGATCGTAAAACGAATGTTTCGGGATGTAGCTGTTCAGAAAAAGGCAGATCGAAGGCTGCCGCAATTAGGGATAGAAAAATTAGAATATGAGTTGATTTCAAAAAAACCGGTAACGGCATCAAGACAGGAGCTGGAAGAAAATTTCAGATCACACAGTGCCAAGCTTAGGGGATTGAAAAAATTGGGGGCAAACTAAAATGGTGCAGAAAGGTACAACAAAGAAGCATAATAGAAAAAGAAGAAAACTGCGCCAGCTTCGTCCGGAGAAGCTGCTTATTTTAGCGTTTGCTCTTTCATGCGTCTTCTATTGCTTTTCCAAAATCGGCTTGAATTCATACAATATTACGTTATCTGTAGAAGAACAAAAGCTTGCCAGTCAGGTAGCTGAAAAACAAGACGAAGTGCATTCGTTGAAGACAGATATTTCAGCTTTACAAGATAAGAATAAGATGTTAGGCTTAGCTGGCGATGACCTGAATGAAAATCAGGACAATGTCTATGTGATCAATAACTAGTTGAACAGGATGGATATGAATGGCCATAAAACGTAAAGTTAGAAGAAAGCTGGATAAGCGAACACAGCGTTTAAGTGTTCGCCGCAGTAACCGCCAGCTTTATCGAATGATTCAAGTGATGAGTATCATAGGAACATTAGTGATTGCTAATGTTCTTTTCACTATGGTCACGAAAACACATATCTGGTCACAGGAAAGTGTTTTAAATTCAAAGATTTCTTCTTCCATCGTGGATACGGAAGTGGAAGCCAAAAGAGGAACGATCTATGATCGTAATCATCAAGTCATTGCCCAGGAAGTGGATGCCTGGACCATCGTGGCTTATCTGGATGAAAGTGTCGTTGATGAAAATGGCGATCCGGATTATGTCAAAGATGCCGAAAAGACGGCTGAAAAGCTTTGTAAAGTTTTGCCGGATGCCAAGGAATCTAATGTCGAAAAGATCCTTGAAAAAGCGATGGATCAAGGATTGAGCCAAACAGAATTAGGTACGGGAACAAAGCGTTTGGATGAAGAGACGATGGAAAAGATAAAAGATTTAGATCTTCCGGGAATTGATTTTATCGAAACGACCAATCGTTATTATCCGACGACACCATATTCCAGCACGATGGTTGGTTTTGCGGCTTATGATGAAGATGAGCAGAAAATCGTTGGTAAGATGGGGCTGGAACAGACCATGAATGATCTCCTTGCCGGAGAAGATGGGCATGTGCAATACCAGCAGACGGTCGATGGAAGTATCCTTCCTGGAACTACAACGGTATATAAAGAAGCGGTAGATGGAGATAATGTCGTATTGACATTGGATAGTTCTTTACAATCGGTCGTTGAAAAAGCTATGGAAGAAACCATAGAAAATAACAGGGCCACCAGTGCCTGGGCGGTTGTTATGGAAGTGGAGACCGGTAAGATATTGGCCTGGGCCAGTTATCCGACGTATGACCAAAATGAACATAAGGAAATTCCTTCTTATACAGATGCCGTCAGCTCTATGGTGTATGAGCCGGGATCTGTTATGAAACCTTTTACATATGCAACGGCTATTGATACAGGAACTTTCCCATATAATACCATGTATCGCGCCGGCAGTTTTGAATATGGCTATGATGCCGCCAATAATAAAATCAATCGTGTAAGTGGTGTCGCTACGGGCTATCCAACCATTTACGATGCACAGGGAAATGATTATGGAACGCTGACTTTTGAAGATGGTCTGGCATTATCGAGTAACGTAGGTATTTGTGAATTGCTGGCCAATTATATGAATTATGATTCACTGGGTAAATATCTGGATCGTTTTGGTTTCTTCCAGGAAACAGGCATTCCTTATATCAGTGAGCAGACAGGTACTAAAAACATCGATGTTCCGATGGATTATCTTCGTACCGGATTTGGACAGTCCAGTTCCATCACGGTCTTACAGTTGATGCAGGCGTATTCTGCCATCTTTAATGATGGTGTGATGGTACGTCCATATGTGGTCGATTCCATTGAAGATGCCAAAACCGGGGAAGTCAAAAAACAATATTCGACCAAGGCCAAGGGAACTCCGATTTCAAAGGAAACCGCAAACAAAGTTACCGAGATGATGAAGCATGTTTTGGACGAAGGCATGTCCGGAGATCGTTTTGCGATCGATGGTGTCAGTATGGCTGCCAAAACAGGTACCGGGGAGATTTATAATGTAGAGCAGGGAAAATACGATACAGTCAACTATACGTCCAGTGTCATGGCTGCTGCACCGGCTGAAGATCCTAAGATCATGGTTTACTGGGGCATGATCGGTCCTAACTATGAAGCCTACAGCGCCAAGCAGTTTCAAGATATCATGCGCGCTGCTTTGATTGCTTATGGTGTCAGCAGTGAAACCAAAGAAAGCGATAAGACCCAGGCAGAAGAAAAGTGGGAAACTTACACGATGCCAAACCTAGTCAATCATTCCGTCAGTTATGCGGGATCAAAAACAGAAAACTGGAAATGTCAGATGGTTTATATTGGCGGAGGTTCTACGATCTTACGTCAATATCCACAAGCGGGATCGACCATCAGCAGTCAGGATCGAGTGTTCCTGCTGACCGATGGCAATGTGATCACCATGCCGGATATGACTGGCTGGACAAGAAAAGATATTACAGCTTTCTGGGAACTGACCGGTATCCAGATTCAAACCGATGGATATGGAGTCGTGACTTCCCAAAGCGCGGAACCGGAAACGCCAATATCCATTGATACGGCAATTTCTGTCACAATGGAGTAAATAGTACTAAACTTCTAAAAAGAAATTTGATATAATTAAACATGATTTGAAAACAGATAAAAGGAGAATGCGAATGCGTAAGAAAAAAGTGTATGCGACTCTAGAAATCGCAGATCAGGAAATACGCCTAATCGTTCTGGAGATCTTTGAAGGCAGAAACAATGTATTGCGCGTAGAACGTGTGCACTGTTCCGGTGTTCAAAATCAAAAGATCATAGATGAAGCTGCAGTCGTCAAAGCTATACAGGAAGCCTGCAAAAATGCCCAGAGTGCATTAGGTTTTCGCATAGAAAGAGTGCTTTTGGCTATTCCAAGCATCAATGTACAACGCTGTTCTCAAAAGATCCATGTGCAGATTCCGGATGGAACAAAGACAATTCGATTGTTCCATATTCAGCAGGGATTTAATAAAGCCGTGGAAAAACAGTTGAGTGAGGAAGTCGTTTTTGTCAACATCAATCAGGTATCGTATATTGTGAATGGTGAACAGACAACAAAAATGCCGATTGGCAAAGAATGTGATGATTTCTTTATGGAAGTGGATTTGTTGTATGCGGATAAGGAAACGATGTACGCTTATGCCCGTTGTGTAGAACAGTCCAATCTTCAGATTCTGGATGTATGTATCGATGCTTATGCGATTGCTCAGGAAACAGGAGCTTTGATTGCCGATCCGAGTCGTCCGATCGTTGTCGTTGATCTGGAACAGGATCATTGTACATTGGCGCTTTTCCAACATGGACGCTTATTAAATACGACGACATTGGAACATGGTTATAAAACATTTACGGAAGAATTACAGAAGAAATATCATTTGAGTGATGCGATCTGTTATCGCCTGCTGCAAAATATCTTTACAGAGGATCAGGATGAAGCCAGCGATGTGATCTGTTACATCGAACAAAAAGAAGAAATGCGCGTAGAAATCACATTAAAAGAGCTGGCGCAGTCATGTCTTTCCAAGATTCGTCTCTGGATTTCAGATATCAATGAGGCATGTGCTCCGATTGCCGGTCAGTCGGTACAATCCATGCGTTATGTGTTGACCGGACAAGGTGCCAATATTCGAGTATTGTCGATGATGCCTTCGGCCTTTAATGCTCCGGCCACTGTATTTGAAGAACAGACTATAGGGGCCAGAGATGGAGCCTTTGTATGTGGCTTAGGTATGGCTTATGCCTGGCAATATGTCAACAAGATTCGCCATGATGATAAGATCAGCGTCAACAACAACGAACTGGAAGCCAGTATTGATTCGATCAATCAACGTGCCAAAAGTGGAGCAGATGGCGGATTTACACAAAAATTGAAGAATGCGATTCTAACGGAAAAAGAATAAATGGAGGTAAATAGGATGACAGAATTCAATCAGGTAGCAACGATTCGTGTGCTCGGTGTCGGTGGTGGAGGCTCCAATGCCGTGAACCGCATGGTCGCCGATGGCGTAAAGGGAGTAGATTTCTATATCTGCAACACAGATGTGCAGGTCATGAAAAACTCTCCATGTCAAAATAAGATCGTATTAGGTCGTGAAACGACAAAGGGTCTGGGTGCCGGAGGAAATCCGGAATTCGGACGTAAGGCAGCTGAAGAGAGTGAAAGCGAAATTCGTGAAGCAATTAAAGGAAGCGACATGGTTTTCATCACAGCCGGAATGGGTGGTGGAACCGGAACTGGTGCTGCACCGTTAATTGCCAAGATTTCTAAAGAAGAAGGCGCTCTGACGGTTGCCGTTGTGACTAAACCATTTACATTTGAAGGAAGAAGACGTTCCAACAATGCTGCTGAAGGTATTGAAGAACTGAAAAAACACGTAGATTCTTTGATTATCGTATCAAATGATAACTTGTTGGAAGTCATCGGACGTAAACCGATCGAAGAAGCCTTCCAGGCAGCCGATAATGTATTGCGTCAAGGTGTACAGACCATCTCAGACTTGATCGCCGTACCGGCTTTGGTCAACTTAGACTTTGCCGATGTTCGCAGCGTTATGCAGAATCAGGGACGTGCTTTGATTGGTATCGGTATGGCTGAAGGCGAAGATAAAGCCGTTAACGCAGCTGAAAAAGCCATTCAGTCTCCATTATTGGAAGCACAGATCAACGGTGCTACAAGTGCTATTATCAATATCACAGGTGGCGATAAAGTATCTTTGTTTGATGCCCAGAATGCCGTTGCGGTTATTCAGGATGCAGCCGGTGGTGATGTTGATTGTATCTTTGGTATTGCGATCAACGAACAGTTGGGAGATGCCATTATCGTTACTGTAATTGCTACAGGATTTGAAGAACCAAAGAAAGTTTCCAAAAAGCGCAGTGAATCAAAACCGAAGGAATCTTTGTTCACACAGCCTTCTGTACAGGCACCTGCTACAGCCGGTGTTGTCACAAGTGTTGAGGAAACAAACGGGGACGATACGATTCCTAATTTCTTCTTTAACCGCTAATGTTTGTCATTTATATTGATGATTCTTTCTTTGGGACATCTGATTTCTCCCGGGATATGCGCTATAAGCTTCGTGTTCTTTTAAATGAAACGCCTTTGAATCACGTTTGGATTTCCAATGTGAGAACCAAAAGTGAGATGATTGAGCGCTTCTTTAAAGAATTTGACGATATCTCTTATACAGAAAGTACGATTCGTTTTATGCAGGATCAAAAGGAATGGATCTTGACCAATACTTCATTACAATGCGAGGATGTATGCATACGTCCGTTTTCCGGAACGTATTGTTTGGTCGATACGGAAACCTTACAGTATGAACGAATCTATTTAGACCTATTTCCGCAGGAAGAGACAGATTTGGCGACCATTTTTACGGAAGCTATTCAGGATGCCCTGCGAAAAATCAGCGGCTCAAAAGAAAAAATGAAATCTTAGCTTGCCTTTCCGGCAGGCTTTTTTTTACAATGATTCTAGATTGGAGTGACAAGAATGGTAGAAATCAAAACATTATTTTCGTTAGATCATACGTTGGCCAAGGATTATTTAGAGCAGTTCACATATCCATGGCAAGCTTTAAAGGGTATTCATGATTTTATTTTGGGATTAGGTCCAACCTTAAAGGACTATGAGGAAATCCAGCCTTTGGTTTGGGTACATCCAACTGCAAAGATTGCCCCGACTGCTTTTTTAGGCTCTCCCTGTATCATCGGGCCGGAAACTGAAGTTCGTCATGGTGCGTTCATTCGCGGCAATGCTCTTGTCGGAGCCGGTTGTGTTGTCGGAAACAGTGTAGAGCTAAAAAATGTCATTTTATTTGATAATGTGCAGACACCGCACTATAACTATGTGGGAGATTCGATCTTAGGCTATAAATCGCATATGGGAGCCGGTTCGATCACATCCAATGTCAAGAGCGATAAGAGCCTGGTTGTCGTAAAAACAAAGGATCAACAATATCCAACAGAACTTAAGAAAGTCGGTGCTATGTTAGGCGACTATGTAGAAGTTGGATGTAATTCGGTGCTGAATCCGGGAACAATCATCGGAAAGCACTCACAGATCTATCCGGTATCGTGTGTACGAGGTGTGATTCCCTCCAACAGCATTTTTAAGGATAAAGATCATATCGTAAGTAAGGCCTAAGGGCCTTTTCTTTTTGTCGGGACTATGGGAAAATAAGAAAAGAGTTTGAAGGTGAGATCGTGCGTGAAATCAAAACATTGACAAAAAAACTAGGGGATGTCTTAAAAAAAGAGGGGATTAAAGGAGTTCAAAAAAGAACCCAACATTTTATAGCCCAAAGAAAAGAAGCCAGTATCAAGGGAGAGATTTTTAAAGATGTGCTGTTTATCAATGGCTGCTCCCGTGATCTTTTAGGACAGTCTGTGCGTTATCGGGTCGATCATCAAAAAGAACAACTGGAATGTTTTGGCATGACCTGTGATGAGGTTTTCTATAAAAATATCAATTTGGATCAAGTGCGTTTATATCGCAATTTCATCTTGTTTCGCTGTATTCATACATCGGAGCTGGAAGCATTTGTCAAAAAAGCAAAAGAATGTAATAAAAGAGTCTATTATGATGTAGATGATCTGGTCATTGATACTTGTTACACGGATAAGATTCCATCATTATCGGCTTTGAGCCGGGAAGAGCGTTTACGCTATGATGAAGATGTACTTTCCCGTAAGAAAATGTTGATGTTTTGTGATGGAGCCATTACGACAACGACCCGTTTAAAAAAAGAGCTGGAAAAATACGTGCCTTCGGTTTTTATCAATCGTAACTGTGCCAGTTTAGAATTATGTGCTTTATCGCAAAAAGTGACAAAACCAGAGAATTCGAAAGTCAAGATTGGTTATTTTAGCGGCAGCATGACGCATAATGACGATCTAAAAATGATTTTGCCGGTCTTACAGGAAATATTAGAACGTTATAAGTCTGTAGAGTTGCATCTTGTAGGAGAATTGGACTATCCAAAAGAATTACAGCCATTTTCTACGCAGATCAAAGTACATCCTTTAATGGACTATAAAGAATTACCGGCTAAGATTGCCGAGATGGACATTAACTTGGCGCCCCTGTGCGATACGATCTTTAATGAAGCTAAAAGTGAGATCAAATGGATGGAGGCAGCTTTGGTAAAGACGTGCACGATTGCCAGTCGTATTGGTGCGTTTGAAGAAAGGGTGCAGGATCAAAAGACGGGTATGCTTTGTTCCAATCTTCAGGAATGGAAAGAAGCGTTGATTCAACTTATTGAAGATCCAAAAAAACGAGAAAAACTGGCCCATGAGGCATATGCCTGCTGTAAAGAAAGTTATATTAGTATTTATAATGGAAATGCATTGATGAGATGGATACAAACGCATCAAAGTCCGTCTGTTATGTTTGCGATGACAAAGGTTGAAATCAGCGGCGGCATCATGGTTGCCTTTCGACATATGATGGCTTTACGTAAGGCCGGAGCGGATGTATCAGTTTTATCATTGTATGATCAGGCAAAATGGACGACTTTTCTTGATCATGAGTTCCCGGTTTTAGAGTTGAACAGTGCCAAGCTACAGGGGCATATCGACCAGGGTGTTGCCACGATGTGGCCTACCGTGCAGCTGTTACAGGGGATTTTGGCCATCAAAAAAAGATACTATCTGGTACAGAATTTTGAAACGGATTTTTATGACTTTTCCGATCCATTAAAAAAACAGGCTAACCAAAGCTATCGCCCGATGGCAGATTTTCAATGCATTACAATTTCTCAATGGTGTCAGGCATGGCTAAAAGATCGTTTCGACCAAGAGGCATTATGGGCCTGCAATGGAATTGACACGAAACAGTTTTATCCAACAAAGCGAGAGATGAAAGGCAAGATTCGTATTTTGATTGAAGGCGATTGCGAGGCGACTCATAAAAATGTTGATGAAAGCTTTGAAATCGTGAAACAGCTGGACCCAAACCGATTTGAAATCTGGTACATGTCTTATAATGCGACACCGAAATCATGGTATCGCATCGATCGCTTTTTCCATCGCATTCCCTATGAAGAAGTAGCTGATGTATATCGCCAGTGTGATATTTTGCTCAAGACAAGTCTTTTGGAAAGTTTTTCTTATCCACCATTGGAAATGATGGCCACCGGTGGTTTTGTCGTGGCCTTATATAATGATGGAAATCGTGAATATGTCAAAGATGGCTATAATGCCTTGATCTATGAAAAAGGCAATATCCCACAAGCCGTCGATTGTATTGAAAGACTGATTCAGGATGAAAAACTTAGGGAACATTTATATCAAAATGGATGTGTTTGTGCACAAAATAGGGATTGGGATTGTATAAATCGACAAATTTTAAGCCTTTATGGCCTATAAATATGGGATTTTTGTGTTATTTGTTCACCAAAAATTGACAGAACACCCATAAAATGCAAAAATAATTCCATGAGAAAAAATAATGTGCAGAATACAGCGCGTAAGAGAACGGTAAAGAGGCGTAAAATGTCTCCTTTATTAAAGCTCTTATGCTTTATTTTGTCTGTTGCGAGTCTTGGATTAGTTGCGTTTTTAGGCTTTCAGCTTTTTAAGCTGGATATGCTGCCTTTGACTTTGTTGCTTCCTGTTTTATTTGTGGTCGTACTGATTACCCTTTTGATCATCGTCTTTTCAAATTTCAAATGTCGAAAAAATGTATCAAAGCTTATCATGACGATCGTACTGGCTGCATTGACAGCAGCCTATGGATTGGGAAACTACTATGTGTACGGACTATCCAATCTATTTAACGAAGTAACAAACCTAACAGACAAAGTTGTTAATAAAGTCAATGTATATGCTCTGGCCGGCTCCAGTATGGCCTCGGTATCCGATTTAAAAGGCAAGACACTGGGTATCGTGACCGGTCTTGATGAACAAGGGACAAATCGCTGTATCGAAGATCTAAATAAAGAAGATGTACAAGTTGAAACGGTGGAATACAACACACTGTCCGATCTTTTGTATGGGCTGTTCAATGAACAGGTGGATGGAATCATTTTGAACGAGACTTATGAAAATGATATTCATGAACAAGGTGACTATACAAACTTTGGTGTTATGACAAAGCGTGTGTATGAATCCGTTTATTATACCGATCGTTCTACTTCACAGAGCGAATCGCTCAATGCGGTTGACAGTATTACGACAACACCGTTTACCATACTGATCAGTGGAAATGATTCTTATGGATCCTTGGCACAAACCAGTCGATCGGATGTCAATATGTTAGTAACGATCGATCCAAGCAATCATCGTGTATTGATGACAAGTCTTCCACGAGATCTATATGTGCCGATTGCCTGTCCGGAAGGCGCTGAAGACTGTCCGGATGATACACTGAACAAACTGACACATACCGGACAATATGGCGTAGAAGCAACCGATGAAACCATCGAAAAAGCATTAGATATTACGGTCAACTATACGGTTCGTGTGAATTTCTCCAGTCTGGTCAATTTAGTGGATGCCGTTGGTGGTATTGATGTCTATGTTGAAGAAGGACTGGAAGTTGATACCTTCTATGCCAATGGAACCGAAGGTGTGCAGGCCGGATGGAATCATTTGGATGGGGAGCGAGCGCTTGCCTTTGCCCGTGAAAGACATGCCTATATCGATGGCGATGCCCAGCGTGTAAAGAATCAGCAGATCGTTTTAGAAGCATTGATCAATAAAGTGATCTCACCAAGTATGATCATTAATTTTGGAAGCTTCATCGATGCCTTGGGCGGCGCTTTTGAAACCAATATGCCGGCCGATCAAATTCGCAGCTTTATCCGTTACCAGTTTGCGATGATGCCAAAATGGAACTTTGAAAGCTTTACGATCCTAGGTCTGGTCAGCACAGAGTATTGTACGATCCAGGGTGATTATGCTTCGGTCATGATCCCTTATAAAGAATATTTAGATACCGCAAAAGAAAAGATCGATGCGGTCTTATCCGGAAAATCCAGTGATACGATCGATGCCCCGACAAGTGATACTTCACTTTTGACATTAAGAGACTACAGTGAATATCAAGATCAGCCATCGACCTATGAAGATAGTGCGCCGGATACAACGTATCAAGAACCTGTACAGGATGATACGCAGGACTGGCAGGTTGATGATTCTCAACAATATGATGACTACGTTCCTTATCAGGAAGAACCTGTACAGGACGATGGGAATATGTATGATCCAAATGCGGATATGTCGCAAGGGTATTATTAAGGAGAGGTTCCTATGAGAAAAGTAAAGGAAAAGAAAAGCAGAGGTTTTCAGATCTTCGGAATTATTCTATCTGTTTTGCTTGTTGTGGCATTGGGATTCACTGTTTTTGAGATATTTACGCTGAATGTACTGCCGACCAATTTGTTGGTGCCGGTGGTATTGATCCTGGTGATCCTTTCATTGATTGCGATCTTGTTGGTGAATTTTGTCAGCCGCAAGCTGGCAGGAAAGATCTTTTCATCGCTGTTAGCACTTGTGATGACAGGGGTATTAGGTTGGGGCAGCTATTATCTTTATACGACCGGTAATATGCTTTCTAATATTACAACCCATGACGGGGAAACTAAGAATACAGTTTCTGTGATTACTTTAAAATCGGCTTCTTATGAATCCTTGGAAGATTTGGAAGATGCCAAGATTGGTTATTTAAAAAAGATCGATAATTATGGTACAGAGCAGTTTTTAAAGGATGCTTCTAAAGAACTGGGTTATGATAAAACATCGATGTTGGATTTCGGTGTGCAGAATGTCTATGCCCAGGAATCTGAATCCAGTCAGGATGATCAGGAAAACAAAGAAGAGAAACCAACCTTTGAAGACGATTATGCTTATTTACCATTTACCCAAAAGGATTATCCAAGCATTCAGGCTTTGGCCAAAGCTTTGTATGATAAAGATGTCGATGCGATCGTTTTAAATGAAACGTATCGTGCCAATTTAGAAGAACTGGAAGACTATATAGACTTTGCTTCGGAAACCAATGTTGTCTATCAGACCGTTTACTATACAGATAAAGAAAATGAAGCACTTGTCGTATCTGATATTACTTCAGAACCCTTTAATATCTTTATTTCCGGAAACGATACATATGGTGATGTCGGTGAACTTTCACGCTCCGATGTCAATATGATCGTGACGGTCAATCCATCAACGAGTACAGTTTTATTGACAAGTATTCCACGCGATACTTATGTGGAATCCGCCTGCGATGCGGCAGATGGTTGCCAACAAGGCGCGATGGATAAAATCACGCATTTAGGGATCCATGGTGTCAACGCCAGTAAGATGACTGCCGAAAACTTTTTAGGCATAGAGATCAACTATACATTCCGTGTCAACTTCTCCAGTGTTATGGATATCGTAGATGCATTAGGTGGCATTGATATCTTTGTGGAAGAAGGAATGGCGGTTGATTCCTTCTATGCAGATAATACTTTAGAAGGTGTACAGGAAGGCTGGAATCACCTGGATGGCAAACGCGCCTTATCCTTTGCCCGTGAGCGTTATGCGTATCAGGATGGTGACAACCAGCGTGTAAAGAACCAGCAGAAAGTATTACAGGCTATCTTTGCCAAGGCCACTTCACCGGATATCATTGTGAAGTATGCCAGTTTGATGGAAGCTTTCAGCGGTGCTTTTGAAACCAATATGAGCACCAGCGAAATCACATCTCTGATTCAATATCAGCTGCAGTCAGATCCAAGCTGGACTTTTGAAAGCTATCAGGTGGCCGGCGCCGGTGATATGATGTATTGTGCAGAAGCCGGACAGGAACTTTCTGTAACCGTACCGGATATGCGAACGGTACAAGTTGCCAGAGAGAAAATTCAGGCCGTCATGGATGGAGAATCTTCCGATAGTATCGATACCGAATGGCTGGATACAACAAGTCCTGTTTATAATTACTGGGGAAATTATGATCCTACGGCAGATTATAAAAACGGGGATACGATAGAAGCCCCACAGGATGTCTATGTTCCATCGGATACCACAAATGAGTATAGCGAGTATTATGATACACAAACTTATGTACCGGAAACAGACTATCAGGAAACTTATCCTAATGAATACGATCAAAGTATTCCGGAACAAAATGTACAACAACCGGTCATCGAAGAAACACCGGTTACAGGCTATTAAAAAAGATCTGGGTTATTCAATTCCCAGATCTTTTTTGATATTTTTATTTTTTGAATTCATTGATTATCTTGTTTGAAGGTAACGATTTCATTAGGAGTACAATCTAGAATGTTACATAACTTCTCTAGAGTATATAGGGTGATATTTTTATTTTTCTTTAAGGAATCAAGAGTTTTATTATCGATTCCAGATTTTATTAGTCGATATTGTGACATGTTTTTCTTTTTCATCGTACTCCATAGGGGTTTGTAATCAATCATCTCAGCATCCTTAGTAGTTATAATAAGTATAAATTGGAATACGAATTTATAACATTGTGGAGATATCCACAATGTTATGGTATGATTTTAATAACATGATAAATAAGGAGTTGAGGAAGTGTGAAAAAAATAGTTTGTAGTATAATGTGTTTTATTCTTTGCTTTGGATTGGTAGGTTGTGGGAAAAGTGTCGATTATGAAAAAATAGAAAAATCTTTAGTGGATGAAGGATATTATATCGATTGTAATTCTAATAATATTATTTTGACCAAAAAATATGATCTGTTTGGAGAAAGGTCGCTTTCTTATAATGAGGATAGTCCTAGCAAGTTAGCTTTTCAGGATACGTATTTATTGAATAATGTATTGATTGATCCAATATCTAATGAAATCATTTCCAATGAGACAAAAGTTGATAGTATTCCTGAAAAGTATTTAGAAAAATTAAAAAAGATTTCTGATAAAGATATTAAAGATTGTGACTTGAAATATGATGAAGTTGTTGCATACATGGAATATAAAATGAAGAATAATCCGAGGTCTGTCAAAGAAAATACGGAAGCTTCTTTATCTAATGAAGGAGAAGGAGAATCATATTCAGAATTGATTTCTTTTGAGGAATATGAAATCCCTTTAGATACAAGAGACATCATAGATTATATGAAAAAAGCATCTGCAAATGCACAAACAGATTGGAGCATTCAATTTAAAGAATGCAAGACGCAAGATAGTACAGTACTTCTTAATTATATGATCTTATTGAATGGTACTTATACTGGTTTAGATTATCAGTTTTTGTCAGAAAACGGGGAGTTTAAGGGAGCACAATTATTTGATAATAATGGGAAAATAAACACATCCTCAAAGGATAGTGATACATATTTATTTATCTTAATGTTAATTTATGCATATAACAATATGAGCGATATAACCAAAGACGATGTAAAGGAGATTATTAGCCAAGTGGAATTATCTAAAACAAGCGGTATTGGGACTTTTAAAGCATCATATTTTGCTGTCAAAGATAATCAATTTGTATTGATACCTAAAAAATAAAGAAAATAGTCTATGTTAAGAGGGAATGAATTTATATGAAAAAAATATCTAATCTGTTTATAATGTTAATAATGATGTTAAGCTTAACTGCTTGCTCGGTATCATCATCAAAAAATGAAAATACAGCTGTTACAGCTTCAAAAGTCACGGATGAAAAAGAGAATGAAACAGTTGAAGAGAAAAAAGTTTTATTTGATGACAACAATATATTTGTTGAGTATAGAGGAATAGAGGAGTATTCATCAGATAGTTGGATTATTAATCTATATGTTGAAAATAATACAGATTCTGATTTTTATCTTTCAACTAGAAATGTTTTAATCAATAACTGTACAGTTGGACTTTCAAACAGTGTTGTTGAGATTAAAAAAGGAACTAAGTATTTAGCGGAGCCAAATTTTAATTTTGTATTAAATTTAGAGAACTTAGAGCCATATAACATTAAAAGTGTTGATAGTATTAATTTTGAGTTGTATATGAGCCACGAAATTTTGGGAGAAGCTTTTTCATCTTCAGAAGTTAATTTAAGTCCGAAAAAAGCATTTGAAAGTAGTTCAAGAGTTTTAGGATCATCTGAAGATAAAACAATAATCTTAAATGATAATGACATTTTAATCGAATATAGAGGGCTAGAAAAGTATTCATCAGATAGTTGGATTGTAAATTTATATATTGAGAATGAAACAGATTCTGATTTTTATGTTTCGGCTAATGATGTGCAAATTAACGGATTTGCTTTAGAGTTATCTAATAGTCAGAGTTTGATTCAGTCAGGAAGTAAATACATGTCATTCCCGAATTTTGATTTTATTATTGATAGTAATAAACTAAAATCATATGGCATAGAAAGTATTGATGAATTGAGTTTTAATATTAGTCTAAGTCATGAAATTTTAGGAGAATCTTTTATCGAAAAATCTGTTAATTTGAATCCGGGAATAAGTGTAGTTGTGGAAGACTGATTAAAGTATATCGCAAAAATATTTATTTAGCTCACAACTAAAAAAAAAGATAACTAGGGTGAGATATCATTTATAAGATGATTGTTAAATATGAAAAAGTGGAAAACAAAACTCTATGTGGTTTTAATTTCCACTTTTTCTTTCTGCGTATTTAAAAGATTTTTCACATATAATAAACTTTAGATTAGTTTAGTGTTTTTTTAGTTATTTTATGACTTAGTTTTTCTTTTTTGTTTTAATTATACCTAGAAAAGAAATTATTAGTACGAAAGGACTAGTTCTAATAAATAGCCACTCTATACTATGAAAAGCCACACCCATAACTGCTATGTCCAGACCATTGTAATTCCACTCTAAATATGGACTGTTTAAAACGGATAGTAGATAAATTGATAAGAGAACCAATAAACTGATACTTATAAAAAGAAAATGTAGTATTTTTCTCCTATTCTCTTTTCTTTGGGCAAGCTGTAGATTGATGATTTCCAGTTTATTGGCTAAAGATTGTATCGTATCTGTTTCCTTTTCAGAAATCGTTTCACCTAATAGAGAGGAAACAGGTACATCAAAAATATTTGATAAGCTGATCAACATATCGGCATCGGGTACGGATAGACCATTTTCCCATTTCGAAAGCGTTTGTCGCACAACATTAAGTTCTACCGCCAGTTCTTGTTGAGAAAGTCCTTTTGACTTGCGTAGTTTTTTTATATTTTCACTGAGCATAAACTCTTGCCTCCTTGTTGCCTATATTATAGAAATAGAAGCTTACTCTAGGCAAGCAACGCAAGTTAACATTATGTTCATATATCATGGAACGAATCTATCTATTACATACAGGCATTGATTTTCGTTTTCTTGCGAAGGATCACAAGCAGAATAAAGGCGGTCAATGCTTTACTGGTAGAGTAGGTGATCCAAAACATTGAAAAAATCACAGAAGTGAAAATAGATTTTTAAGAAATGATAGAAGACACATAGAAAACAAAAATGTGTTGAAATAAATCTTTCAAAATGACGTACTAAGAAATATGGATGCAGAATGATGATAAATATCAAATTTCTGTTATATTTCTATTATTTATATGTACATAGGTTCCATTCTTATCTGTTCAAAGGAGGGCGGCAAAAGTCTGATTTTGTATTTTGAGGAAAATACGCTATAATGTGTAGGATATAGGTGAATGTATGACAAGTTTATATAAATCCATGGTGTATCAAAAATATAGAGGTATCCTGATCTCTTTATATGATATTACCGTTGTTTTTTTCAGTTATGTATTTGCGTTCTTTTTTGATAATGATTTCTTTTTGAATGGCGGTATGCTTCATATTACCCGCGCCATTATTTTGGGAATGTGTTTTGTGCTGCTGCTGCATGCGATCATGGGAATCATTTTTCAGACTCATAAAAGCTTATGGACGTTTACCGGTCCCAGTGAAGTGATTCGAGCTGCCTTGAAGTCGATCAGTTGTCTGGTGATCATGTTGATCTTTTCGTATTCAGCCGGTTTATTTCTACATACGCAGATCTTAGTTATGGCGGAAACGATTTCTTTCTTTATCTGTCTAGGCTCTCGTTTAGTGTATCGATCTTTTCGAAGATATGCCTTGGATATGGAACGAAATGAAAACGCCCTGATCGTAGGTGCCGGAAATGCCGGTTATCTGATGTTGAGCGAGATTTATCGAGGCTCCAGCTATCCTTATAATGTTATCGGCTTTTTAGATGATATGAAGGAAAAGGGAACTATCGTTAATGGAAAAAAAGTATTGGGAACGGTTGATGATGTCAAAGAAGTCTGTGCCAAATACGATGTCAAACACGTGTTCATTGCGATTTCGAAAGCCACTCGTCAACAAAAACAGAGAATTATCGATCTATGTGCATCTTCCGGAGCAAATACGAAGATCATGCGCTTTACAACTGAAAGTGATTTGAATTCGCCGGTGCATGTCGAAGATATTCAGATCGAAGACTTGTTGGAAAGACCAAGCATCAATTTAGAAAATGAACAGATTGGATCATACCTGTGTGATAAAGTCATCTGTGTGACCGGAGCCGGTGGTTCTATCGGTTCGGAGCTGGTTCGTCAGATCTTGAAGTTTGATCCGAAGACTCTGGTTTTACTGGATATCAACGAAAATACACTGTACATGTTGAAACAGGAAATCTTACGTGGGATTCGTCAGGGAAAATATAGAGCCGATGTGCAGCTGGAAACTTTGATCGTTTCCATTCGGGAACGCGATGAAATCTTTAAAATATTAAAGAAATATCAGCCGGATGTTGTGTATCATGCGGCTGCTCATAAGCATGTGCCTTTGATGGAAGATCGACCAACCGAAGCCATTCGCAACAATGTATTTGGTACAAAAAATGTGATTGATGCCTGTATTGCCAATGATGTACAGCGCTTCATCATGATTTCTACCGATAAAGCGGTCAATCCCACAAATGTCATGGGTGCTACCAAACGTATGACAGAGCTAATCTTGCAATCACGAGAAACTGATAAGCCGATCAAAATGGCGGCCGTTCGTTTTGGAAATGTATTAGGCTCCAATGGTTCGGTCATCCCAATCTTTAAAGAACAGATCAAGCAGGGTGGACCGGTGACCATTACGGATAAAAATATACAGCGCTACTTTATGACGATACCGGAGGCAGCCCAGCTTGTTTTACAGGCAGGCTACTATGCCAATCACAGAGAAATCTTTGTATTGGATATGGGCAAACCGGTAAAGATCCTTGATCTTGCCGAAAAGATGATCTCTTTATCGGGTTCGGTTCCCTACAAAGATATTGAAATCAAGGAAATCGGTTTGCGACCGGGTGAAAAGATGTTTGAGGAGCTGGCCCTGGAAATTGAAAAATGTCATCGTACTCAGAATAAGCTGATCTTTGTGCATGAGCCTATCGATATCTCTCAGGAAGAAGTGGATCAGAAGATCACGACGTTATACGATATCGTCATGAAGACCGATGATGTCGCAAAGATCAAGTCTGTATTGATGGAGGCCATTAAAGATCGAATGAATTAGATGGATATTTTCCATCTTTTTTTGTTGCCGCTCATTCCAAATCGAATTATGGTACAATATCTCTTAGAGAAAAAATACAGGAGTTGAGCGTATGTATTCTAAATATGGGAAGCGGTTGATTGATTTTTTGATTAGTTTGCTCGGTTTTATCGTCTTATCACCACTTTTTTTGATCCTTTGTCTGTTGATCAAGATCACCTCCAAAGGGCCGATTTTCTTTAAACAGAAACGAGTGGGTATTCATAAAACATATTTTGATATTTTAAAGTTTCGCACAATGAAGATCGATACACCAAAAGATGTACCGACGCATTTATTATCCGATCCGGATCAGTATATTACCAGTGTCGGTCGTTTCCTGCGAAAAACTTCGTTAGATGAACTTCCGCAGCTGATCAATATCATTAAAGGCGATATGTCAATCGTAGGGCCGCGCCCGGCTTTATGGAATCAGTATGATTTGATCGAACAACGCGATCTTTATCGGGCCAATGATGTGATGCCGGGACTGACCGGATGGGCACAGATCAACGGTCGGGATGAACTGGAGATCTCAGTCAAGGCCAAGCTGGATGGAGAATATGTACAAAGAATGAGTTTTTTGTTTGACTGTAAGTGTTTTTTGTTGACGATTACATCTGTCTTGAAACATGAAGGTGTTGTGGAAGGAGGAACCGGAAGCATGCATGAAGGAGATTCCCAATGAAAAAGGTATTGATTACCGGGAAAAACAGCTATCTTGGTTCTTTTGTGAAACAGGAATTAAATCGATATCCACAAAAATATCAGGTGCAGGAGCTGGATATGATGAATCCCGACTGGCAAAGCTTTGATTTTTCAGAATTTGATGTTGTCTATCATGTGGCTGGTCTGGCTCATTCCACACCTGATGAAAGTCAAAGAGATTTCTATTATCAGGTGAATACAGAACTGGCCTATCAAACGGCTTGTAAGGCAGCTAAAGAAGGTGTTTCACAATTCATCTTTATGAGTTCGATCATCGTTTATGGCAGTGGTAAGGTAGGGCAAAAACGCGTGATTACTAAAGATACGTCATTAAACCCGGATAATTTTTATGGCGATTCCAAAAAACAGGCGGAAAAAAAGATCTTATCCATTCCTGGTTCCATGAAGATCGTCATACTAAGACCACCGATGATCTACGGGCCACAATCGAAAGGAAATTATCCTTTATTGGCAAAGTTTGCCGGTAAAACACCGGTATTTCCGACAATCAAAAATGAAAGAAGCATGTTGTTTATAGGAAATCTCGCATTGTTTGTCAAACGCTGTATCGATAAGGAACTGGAAGGCATTTATCTTCCTCAAAACGAGGATTATGTTTCGACTTGTGATCTTGTGAAAAAGATTGCGCAATATCATCATCATAAAATTTTATTTATTTCATTGTTCAATCCTTTTGTGCGATTGTTTCACTCTGTCAGTGCTGTGAATAAAGTGTTTGGAAATTTAATTATTGATCCTTCACTTTCGGCATTTTCCTTAGATTACCAACGCTATTCATTTGATCAAAGCATACAGCTTACAGAAAAAGGAGAGACGGCTCTATGAAGGTAGGAATTGTCTGTGCCTTTGATACATATTTTGATCGAGTAGCACTGTTAAAGGAGTTTTATCAAAAAAGAGCCCAGGTAAAAGTCATCGCTTCAGATTTTTCTCATCGAAAAAAAGAAAAAAACAGAGAATCTTCTTTGGTTGATGAATGGATCGATACCAAACCGTATCATAAAAACTTATCTGTAGCACGCTTAACATCGCATTATGATTTTTCTAAAAAAGCAGAAAAACTTTTGGAAACAGAAACATGGGATGTTCTACATGTATTCGTGCCTTGTAATTCACTGGTGAAATTTATGGCTTTGATCAAACATAAACAACCAAAGACAAAACTAATCTTTGATTTGATTGATCTATGGCCGGAAACTATGCCAATTTCTAAGTTCAAGAATGTTTTTCCATTTACACTTTGGAAACAGATTCGCGATAAAGATTTAGATCAGGCTGATCTTATTTTTACGGAGTGTAAGCTATACCAGCAAGTTTTACAGAAAGAAGACAATGAGAAATATAAGGTCTTATATTGGGCCAGACAGGAAAAGCCATTAGAGAGCCATCTTCAAATCAAGGATACAGAGCTTAGCTTTTGTTATTTGGGATCGATGTATCATATTATCGATATTGATTTCATCGAAAAATTTTTAAGCGCCTGTCAACAATATCGGCCGGTTACTTTACATTTGATTGGTGATGGGGAATCCAAAGAGCAGCTTATTCAAAATGTAAAGCGAAAAGGTGTTCAGGTTATCGATCATCAAAAAGTATATGATCAAAAGAAGAAACAAGAGATTTTTGATCAATGCAATTACGCATTGAATGTCATGAAAGAAAGTGTGGTTGTCGGATTGACGATGAAGTCACTGGATTATATGTGCGGTCAGATTCCGTTGATCAATACGATTGGCGGCGATACCAGAGAGTTTTGCGAAACCTGTAACATCGGTTTTCATGTTCCCTTTGATCAAATTGAGCTCTATGCGCAAAAGGTATGCACACAAACGCTGCAGGAACAGTATGAACAAAGAAAACAGATCAAACACTTATACGAAACAGTTTTCACAAAGGACTCCTTTTTCAAGACGATGCAGGATGCATGGGAGAAGCTGCTATGAGAATCGGATATGGAATTTTGGTGATCTATAATCACCCCATTGAAAAATCATCTTCGTATGTGACATTTAAAGATCAACTTTCTGTCATTGTAGCCGATAACAGTACGAATGAAGAGATTCGTAAAAGAAATCAAAAGCAGGTTGAAAAAGACGGAAATGTATATTTGGATATGAAGGGAAATCAAGGATTAAGCAAAGCTTATAATCAGGCCATTTCATGGATTCAACAAAAAGAACACAAATCTTGTTTTATATTGATTATGGATGATGATACGATCTTTGGAAATGATTTTCTAAATAAAGCTACACAGGAAATGCTATCTGTACAAGCAGATGTATATGTACCGGTCGTAAAGGCCAAAGAACAAATTCTTTCGCCCTGCACGATTCATAGAGGAAGAGTCAAAGCGATTCATGATCTTTCATCCATCACCCGAGAAAATATAACCGCCATCAATAGTGGCATGATCGTATCTTTAAACGTATATCAAAAGATTCGATACAATGAAAACTTGTTTTTAGAGTATATTGATCATGATTTTATCAGGCAGCTAAAACAACATCAGTATTCGATCCACATTTTAAATCAACAGATTCAACAGAATTTTTCGGTATTTGAAAATGATAAAACTTCGGCAAAAACTCGATTTTCTATCTTAAAAAAAGATTTACATGTTTTTTATGGAAAGAGTTTGTCACAGCATTTCTTATATAAAAGTATATTATGGAAACGAAAGCTTCGTGCTGTGATCCAATATAAAGATTTGTCAATAGTTTGGAAGTGGTAAAGGAAATGGAAAGAAAAAGTGTTTCGGTTGCGATGGCGGCTTATAATGGCCAACAATACATTCAACAACAGATAGAATCGATATTAAAACAGTTGCATATGGATGATGAATTGTTAATTTCTTTAGACTTTTCAACCGACAATACTGAGTATATCGTACAGAAGATGGCCAAAAAGGATGATCGTATTCAAATCGTGCATGGCCCCAGTTTGGGCGTATTAAAAAATTTTGAAAATGCGATCAATCTTGCCAAAAACGAGATTCTGTTTTTATCCGATCAGGATGATGTCTGGTTAGATGGAAAAGTCGAACGCATCTTAAAAGAGTTTGAGGATGAGCAAGTACAGGTTGTCATGCATGATGCAGCTGTGACCGATGAAAACCTGCACATACAGATTCCTTCTATTTTCAAAGAGAGAAATGTGAAATTAGGTGTCAAAGAAAATATTCTCAAAAATGGCTATCGTGGCTGTTGTATGGCTTTTCGCCAAAGTCTAAAGGATGATATCTTACCCTTTCCTAAAGCCATTCCCATGCATGATCAATGGATCGGTCTGGTGGGCGAACTGACCGGAAAAAATGTTTTGGTTCCGGAAGTTTATTTGTTGTATCGAAGACACAGTAAAAATGAAACCGATCTAAAACATGCCGGTATCCTGCAGATGCTTCGCTGGCGAAAAGACATTTATACAGAAATTGAAAAGTTTAAAAAGAAAAAAGGATTAAAATCTTCCTAGGAAAGCGTGTCGCTTGTAAGACAGGCTTTCTTTTTTTATAATCGCTTTTAAATAAAGGAGATTCGAAAATGAGAGCTTTATTGATGATTGATGCACAAAATGGTTTTTTGGATCCGAAGCAACCGATTCGAAACAATAAAGATGCTGAGAAAAATATGTTGAGATTAATGGAACATTTTCGTAAAAAAGGAAATCCTGTGATTCATATTCAACACTTGGGAACGGCAGAAGATTCTTTTTTCCTATCTGAGAAAAATCGTGCATTTCAAAAAGGCTTTGGCCCGCAAGGAGATGAAAAGGTTATTCAGAAGTTTGTCAACAGTGCTTTTATTGGAACCGACTTGGAGGAATATCTGCATAAACAAGATATTCAGGAGTTGGTTATTGCCGGCCTGACCTTACCACATTGTGTTTCTACTACAACACGTATGGCAGCCAATTTAGGCTTTGATGTGACATTGATTGAAGATGCTACTGCAACCTATGCACTCTTGGATCAAAATGGAAATTGGCTCGATCCTCAAAACATTCATCTTTATAATCTGGCGGCATTGAACCATGAATTCGCAACTGTCATGACCACTCAAGAATTTTTAGACATGTAAATCAACATAAGGGCAATAGAAATGGATTCTATTGTCTTTTTTTAAATATTTAAAAAGATGGAAAATGGAAATATATTAAAATCGAAAATAAATCAGAAAATAAAACAGCAGATAACTCTAAAATATTAAAAGCTTATAAAGATGAAGTTAATAAGTTTGCTCGAAAAATAGAAACAGACGAGATAAGTGTCGCAGAGTATTCTCTTTATGATATTGATCACGATGGGATAATAGAACTAATAATTAAAAGTGGAACATGTGAAGCTGATTACACTTATTCAATCTATACTTATGCGAATAAGTTATTTTATATAGGGGATATATCGGCTTCACATGCATATTTAGCAA
Source organism: Faecalicoccus sp. (assembly GCF_036552745.1). Taxonomy (NCBI): domain Bacteria; kingdom Bacillati; phylum Bacillota; class Erysipelotrichia; order Erysipelotrichales; family Erysipelotrichaceae; genus Faecalicoccus; species Faecalicoccus sp. The sequence continues at coordinate 261 of NZ_JAXKBY010000179.1, read as the reverse complement.
TTGATCCAGATGGAATTGGCATCTATAGAAGTACTGCGCATATGGGATTTCAAAATGTGGATCGAATAACACTTAAAGGTATTAAATTACACGAAGAAAGTGTAATGGAGCCTACAGAATTTCCTCAAGGGCAAAAATATATCGATTATGAACCTATACCTTACTGTTATGAAATGACGATTGTCAAGTGGAAATATTCACTTCTTTGATTATCGTCACTTTTTTTTGAAATCAAGGATATTAGACAGGAAACTTCTTGTC
>NZ_JAXKBY010000178.1:0-8318 GCF_036552745.1 Faecalicoccus sp. | reverse complement strand
TGGTTGGTGCATTTCTTTTCACAGAGGACTTTCGTATAACTTTGCAGTCCATCTGTCCAGACGTAGCTTTTATTGGCAACGGATTGACAAAAGTCTTCTACATTTTTTATAGAAGGTTTCGCTACATTGAATGACCGTGCAATACATTTTCCCAGACGTTGCACTGCTGTTATTATGCACACTTTCTCATCGGACAAACCGGCCCTGGAAGCACAGGTCCCCCGCTTCTTGCCGGGATGATCTTTGATAAAACGGCCTTTACGGCAATGTGTCACATACGTTTCATCCATTTCGATTTCATGATGTAGTACATATGGGACACTCCATATCTTCAATGAAATGAAGATATTTGTGACGCATACGAAAAGCCGTGGATTCATGTACATCAATTTTAGCAGCTGTGTGAAGCAGCGAATTTCCATTCTGCGTTTCTATGATCAGATCGTTCCATTTCGACTGCGGTTGATGAGAATAGTAAGTCAACTGACCATGATCACATACAAAGCGTTTTTTACAGGAATTACATTTCAACATCTGTTTACCAGCCTTAGTTTTACCTGCTTTTACGAGCACGGGATGATGTTGACCACATTTAGGACAGTATTCGAAATGAAAGTGATCCATCTGTTGATTGATTTCCAGATAATCACGGATCATTTGAGAAATGCGATCTTTTTGATAAGCGCAAAGTTTTTCATCAATGGAAGGGACTAAAAAATCAGAACTAGTATTCATCAACATATAAGTACCTCGTTTCTCTGTACTTATAAAATACTGTCTGATTCGACACTATTTATGTCATATCAACAAATTGAAGGTTAAGCGTCTCCTTTATTTATCTCAATTATATCAAAATATAGCACATTTGTAAGCGTATTCAATGAATAAAATGTTCGGATTCTGTAAAATATACACTTGATTTATACACTACTCTTTAGAAACAAAAAAATAGGCTTGAAACCTCTTAATTCATAATTTCTGATTTTGTGATCAGCCATTCATCGTTCTGTTTTTCAACACGTAATCGTACCTTATACGTGATATCCGGTAAGTCTTCTTTGACATGTTTTTCCAATAATTCAAACAAAGGTTTACTCAGTTCATCTAAAATGACTTTATAAGCCTCCTGCTCGCCTTTTTCTTCATACAATGCCGTTAAACGATCTTGATTTTCTACAAGATAAGACTCCATATATGTATTCGCATCTTCATCTAAGTCCGCAGGATCAAAAGAAGCCAGATCTTTTCCTTCAAAATTAACCTGAACATCCACGACTCCATCTTTTTGCCATTTGGCCTTTTCTATGTCATACGTATTCACGATTTGGTTCATCACTACATCCATAAATTGATGAAAACTTTTTTTAAATTCCTCACCCGTGTTCATAGAAGCGTTCATTCCTAACATCAAACCTGACAAAGCCGGTTCTATCTCTTCCAGTCGCAACGGGTCCTTATAGTCTGATGAAACATAATCGGATGCTTTGTCAAATTGTGCAGACTTCAAATCTTCAAAATAATCGGCCACAACTTCCTTTGCTTCCTGCATCTGCACTTTTTCTGAGCTTCCACAGCCAAATAACAGAATACCAAAAGCACATACCAATACCGCAGATATTATTTTTTTGATCATAATATGTTTTTGATCGTATCCAATTTAAAAGATCGATACGTACCCTTTCTAACATCATTGTACTAAATAACTTATAAATAAATCAAGTCACTATATAAAAGGTTTATTGCTGCATAAATTTCATCAATTTTTGGATCTGCTTTTGTCCCTGTTGATATAAATCTTCCAGACAGTTTTCATCCATTGTCAGTGTTTTCATATTTCCAATCGTATCTGGTGCCAAAATACAAACCTTATTTTCTTTCTCCATCTCTTGTATGCGTTCCAAGCTCTCATTATAAACATAGGCTCTTTGGCTTAAACTGTTTCCGGAATTTCGATAAGTTTTCCTTAAAAATTTAGAGGTCAAATTATCTTTTTTCGGATTTCTTTTTTCTTCTTTTGGTCTTGTCAAGATCACAACAACTTTATCGCATCCTTTTTGTAAGGCTCTTTCAACAGGTATCGGATCGGACATTCCACCATCAAAGTACAAGGCATCATAAATCGGATATGGCTGGCACACAATAGGCATGCAGCTGCTTGCCTTTAGGATGTCATACTGATCCAAAGGCATATCTTTTTTTGAAAAATAGACTGGTTTGCCTGTGCTGGCATCCGTACAAACAACTTCAAATTCAGTAGGATCCTTGGCAAATGTTTCATAATCCATTGGATCTTCACCATTACTGTTAGCTAAAGTACCATAAATATAATCCAGATCTAAATAGTTTTTCTTATGAATCCAGTTGGACAAAGACATATATTCTTTGTGTTTGGCATACTGGGTATAAAAGCGCTTGTTTCTTCCTTTTTGACAGGACAAGAAACTGGCAAGATTGGCGCTGCCGGCCGATACACCGATCGCATAATCAAATTGAATTTGTTTTTCTAAGCAGGCATCCAGTACACCGGTACCGAAAATATCGCGCATACCACCGCCTACATCAATAATTCCCCATTTCATATTTTCTATTATAAACAAAAAAGCAGATAGACACATTTATTTTTTTGTCTATCTGCATTCTTTTATTGAATTGTATCTAAAATATCTTTCATTTTCTTGGCCAATCCCTTGATTTTATCAAGAGATAAAGAACATACCGCAACACGAATTCCTTTGTTGACCTTTACCGTATAGATATGATTTTTCATCAAAGCTTCATGATAGGCATCTCTTGTCGTATTGTCCATTGAAAGTGTCACAAAGAAACCTTCTTTATATGGATAATGTTTCAAGCCGACTTCATTGGCTTCTTTGACAAAAAGATCACTGCGCTCTTTTAATAAGGCAACATACTGTAAACGCTCCTGGTCGTATTCTTTTAAATGATGATCCATCACATCGACAAAGGCAGCCATAGCACCGTTGTTGATGTTTGACCATGTAGCTCTGGCATCTTTTTCAAAGACAATTTTTAATTCCTGTACGATATCTTCCGTTTGTGCCATGACGATGGCAGCACCACAGCGAAGACCATAGCTTGTCATAGATTTGCTTAAACTAAAAGCTACGATCACTGCCATATTTTCAGAAATATCATCAAAGACAGAGAAATATTCTTTAGCCAATTTTTGTCCATAGGCAAAATCAATATACGCAATGTCATTCAACAAAACAACTTTATGCGTTTTAGAGCATTCATTCAAGAACGCAATCACATCTTTCCATTCCTGTGAAGATAGTGAATATCCGGTAGGATTATGGCAAGGATCATTGATGACGATCACCAGCTTATCCTGTTCTTTCATAACTTGTTCACAAGTTTCTTTAAAGGAAGCCAGATTAAAGTGATCTTCTTCAAACAGTGCATACGTTTTGACAGAAAGATTATTCATCTGTGCCATTAAGTTATAGCTGCCCCATGCGATTTCCGGCAGGATGACAGTTTGTCCGGCATCCAGACATTCCTGAATGGTCATTGCCACAGCTCCGGTACCACCCGGTGTCGCAATCACTTCATGATGTAAGTGACTATTTCCGTCTAACACCCACTTATAAACACGATCTTTAAAATCATCATTTCCGGTAAAGCTTGCCGCATACGCAGCCAATACTTTGTTGTCCAGACTTTTCAACGAAGAAAATACACTGTCTAAGGCAACCAGACTTCCTTGTTCGTTATACAAAGAACCAATTGTCGCATCCACAACATTTTCTTCTCCGATCTTTTCTTTATCTTCTTTTGCCTTTTTCACGATAGCGAATACCGTATCGACAATCGGTTGGCGATTTACATTTTCTTTGACAAAGCTCATCTTATTTCCCTCCTAACGCATAAGTTCCTAAAACCTTTAAACTCTCACAATTTTTTTCTATATCCTTTAAACATGCCTGGGCATTGTTTAAATCTCCATCCATCTCAATAAAGAAGAAATATTCAAATGGTTTACCTTTGATCGGCCTCGATTGAATACTTTCCATATTGATGTGATAGCGGGCAATGATCTCAATGATCCTTGCTAAAGAACCACTCTGGTGCTTAACGCTTAAAATCACGCTAAAACGATCACCCTTGTTCCTAGGCTCTAAACCAATGACCAGAAAACGAGTTGTGTTTTCGGTATGTGCCTCAATTTGTGAAGCCAGTACCTTTAAGCCGTACAACTGTGCATTTTCTTTGGCGCCGATAGCGGCTTTGGTCTTATCCTGTTCACTGGCAACGTATTGGGCAGCCATGGCTGTGTTGGGATAACTGACTGTCTGCACACCTAATTCCTTTAAGAAATCCTTGGCTTGCCATAATGCCTGATCTTTGGAATACACCCATTCGATATCTTTTAATGTCGCATCCATTGTTCCTAAAAGACATTGTTCTACCTTTAGATCATAGATTCCCTGAATATAGACCGAATACTCCAATAAAGCATCTAACACTTCTCCTACCGAGCCGGAATTCGTATTCTCAAAAGGAATGACACCATACTGCGCCTTCTTTTCCACAACACTTTTAAAGACTTCATCAAAGTTTTTAAGATTCAGCTTCCGATTTTCCGGATATAATCGCTGTGCCATGATTTGAGAAAAAGCTCCCTGTACACCGGCATAGGCAACGACATCTTCACTTAAAAGTGTTTTTTGATAATCTTTTGAATTCTCCATCACATGATGTAGAAAATCTTTATAAAAGAGCTTGTAATCCGGATTTTGAATATGCTCCAGATTTCTTTCTATGACTTCCTGTTCTCTGGATGCATCGAAGACCGGAAGTCCATTTTCTTTTTTATAGGCCAGCACTTCCTGAACCGCATTCATTCGCTTTTCATACAAGGCTGCCATTTCCTGATCGATCTGATTGATCGTTTTTCTTGCGTTTTCTAACTTATTCATAGTGATATTTTAGCACAAAACCATACAATTGACTTATTTGGTTTCAATCGATTGAATCAGATTGACATCTTCCTGCGGACTGTATGTGATCGTTACGACATCCTGTGCCTTTAAAAAGGCGGCTACATCCTCATTTTGATCCGTGATCGTAAACTTATAACGATTATGTTCAGTATCTATCAAAAAACACTTTGTCGTATCTTCAATAGCGAAGATCTGTACACTTTCGATTGTGATGTCTTTTGTTTCCAATTCATCCTTGTCAATTGCTTGTGTCCCTTCCAAGGCCAGGAACTTCTTTTTTAGATTCTCAAATCCCTCATCGGATGCAATCGTTGCGACTTTTTGATAATCGCTGGCATCTACCATCGCATACATTTTGATCAGGCCACTGTCATCCTTTAAAGCCATCATATAGACCGGTGAACCATTGACATTGACCAAAAGCGGGAAGGTAGATGTATAGCCATAGTTTTTCACTTCGCCTTCTGCCGAGGCCATGGCGCTTGTTTCATTGGCACCCGGTGATGAGATCTTCATGGCTTGATGCGTTCTTAAATTGACTAACACAAAGCCTAGATTACTGGAATCTTTATTAGCCGATGTGATACCGGAATAAATATAAATATCCCCATCCTGTGCCAGATAGTTATAGCCTTCACTGGTATAAGTGACATTTTTTTGACCGATAACAGAGTTAATAAAGCCATCTTGCAGGGAGCCATTTTGATTCACCTGTTCTGTGACCAAGCTTTCCGGGTAAATGCGATCGACCCAGGTTGGCGCATCGAGCACATCATCGTATTTTGTCGATTCTCCTGTGATCGGATCAAATAAAACAACACCGGAAACCGTTTTTCTAGTTTCAAAAGCGGCATAATCATACGTTGTGCAAATATACCATGGATGCCCTTCTTCATCGATTTCAAAAGAGGGTTCTCCAAAAATCGTAGTTGGATACTGCATTTGCAGCTTACGATATAGATCATGATTAAAATAACCGGAAGGAACATACTTCATTCCATCCAATCCCAAATCTTCCAGTTTCACCAGCTCAGCTTCTCCGGTAACAGAATTGACCAGAATATAGGCAGGAATACCTTCTTCTTGATTTCCCAGATACTTAAAGAAACCGGCATATTCAAGCGGTGTCACGCGATAGACGCTGTCTTTATAAGAAATCTGTGTGTATTCTTCACTGACTTCAAACTGGGAAACAAGCTCCGGCATCTCACCCATTACACGGTCGCCTAAAACGATCGTTGAATCACGATCGATGATCGGTGTCTTAGTAAAATCCACTTCTTTTACTTTATCAAAATCTACATTTTCAATCTGGATACGATCGGCAAAATAAGAAGCCATAAATACTGGATTGCATACGGCTAAAGAGCCAAGCACCCAAATAACAGATAGTCCTAAAATGATCTTTAAAGCCGTCATTTTAAAAGACGATTTCCCATATGAAATCGATGATTTCTGAAAGAACAAGGATACAATGCCAACCAATACGATGATATAGATCACATAGGCAAAGCCAGTAACCGTCTTATAGCTAATGACCGGATGGAATATATAATAACCGATAGCCCCGGCAACAAGCCATAAAATCAATAAAATGATCTTTTGTTTTGTGGATAAATCCTTAGTGAAGGAAGGCCCTTCGTATTTCCAGTTAAAACTGGTCTTAAAATGTTTATTCTTCATAACAATCTCCCTAAATCATATATATTGGATCGCATCTTTTTTCTTTTATCGATAGCGTAACAGATCTTCACGAATCTGTCGTACTTGAATGATCGCGTTTTCTACTTGGGCTTTCGCATCTTGAATCTTACTTTGTACCAGCCAATCCGCGATAAGTCCATCAAAGAAATAGTCGGCAAAGGTCAAAAAATCTCCAATCTCCAAACTTAAATGAAGGCGTTGATCGACATCCGCCAATTCTTTACGAAAGTCCTGCAGTGCTCTTTTGGCTCTTTCCATTTCATAACGGGCATCGTCCATTTTCGAATGTTTAAAAAAAGTCGTTAGCACGCCTCCGCCAAGCATATCAAACAATCCCCAGTTTTTGGCACTTTGAAGATAGGCATCGGCTTGGCTTAAACATGCCAAAGCATAATTGGCCGCCTGAATCGCTTCTTGTATTTCCTTATTGAATTGATCTTCCATGTTCATCACCTATATAACATTCTATCAAAAAGAATTCAAATCACACAACCTTATAAAAAAGCCTTACCGCATAGGGTAAGGACAATATAAAACTATTGAATAGGCCAGCTGGCATCTCCGGTCAAGGTTTCATCGCCTCTTCGTCCGGATACATAAGCAATCGTTCCGGCCACTCCGATCATTCCGGCATTATCTGTACAACAATACATCGGTGGCACGGTAAAGGTAATATTTGGATATTCCGTTTTTAATTCTTCGATCTTTTCACGAAGTCTGGAATTGGCACTGACACCACCACCTACGACAAAGTGACGAATTTCGGGATGATCATCCAAAGCCGCATGAATTCTGGAAAAGATTTCATCCAACGCGCACTCCTGGAAAGAACAAGCCAAATCGTTCAAATCATAAGTTTTTCCCTGTCTTTCCATACGTTTGGTAAATTGAAGAACACTGCTCTTTAAACCAGAAAAGCTGAAATCGTAGCGCCCCTGTGTTTTCGGCTTTGCCAATTCATAAACCGGTTTTCCTTCTTTGGCCATTTTATCGATCTTTGGTCCGCCTGGATACCCTAAGCCTAACACTCTGGCAACTTTATCATACGCTTCTCCAATCGCATCATCCTGTGTTTCGCCTAAAATCTCAAAGCTGGTTTCATCTTTCATATAGACCAGTTCGGTATTACCTCCGGATACGACTAGGGCCAATAAAGGATATTTCATATCGACCACCAGCTCATTGGCGTAAATATGGGCTGCCAGATGATGCACCGGTATCAGTGGCTTGTGATAGGCGAAAGCCAACGTCTTGGCCGCCTGCACACCAACATGCAGACAACCGATCAAACCCGGTCCCTTTGTCACCGCAACCGCATCAACATCCTCCATCGTACATCCGGCTTCCTTTAAAGCGGCTTCAATACAATAGGAAATATTTTCAATATGGATACGACTGGCGACTTCCGGAACGACACCGCCAAATTCTTTATGTACATCGATCTGACTGGCAACGATCGATGAAAGTACTTCTTTTTTATCTTTGACAAGGGCAACTGCCGTTTCATCACAGCTGCTCTCAATTCCTAAAACGATCATAGAAACTCCTCTCTGTTATGAAATGACGATTGTCAAGTGGAAATATTCACTTCTTTGATTATCGTCACTTTTTTTAAAATCAAGGATATTAGACAGGAAACTTCTTGTC
>NZ_JAXKBY010000177.1:0-4423 GCF_036552745.1 Faecalicoccus sp. | reverse complement strand
ACATTTTGTGTGCTCCTCAAAGTGTCCATTTTCTTAACTTAATGACATTGGGTTAAGCTTCCCTTTTTTTATCTTCTGCGATCAAAGCTTTCATCGCTTCCACAGCACAGGAAAACATCGGATGAAGGTCATGATCCTGTGGATTGGACAACCCTTGTTTTTCTCGTTCCTGATTGGCAATTGCCATAAACATCGCACCGGCACGAACATGTAATGCGGAAGAAACGATAAACAACGTACTGCTTTCCATCTCCGAACAGATCGTACCTAATGCACAATACGCCTTCCAGTTTTCCACAAGGTGCTTTCCAACCGGCGATTTCAGCGGCTCATGCTGGCCATAAAAGCTGTCCTTACAATGCGCTACCCCAACATGAAAGGGTAAAGAAAGCTTTTGCGCACTTTGTACCTGGGCCTGTAAAACAGAAAAATCAGGTACAGCCGGAAACTCGATCGGGGCATATTCCCGACTACATCCTTCAGCTCTTATCGCACCACTGGCAATACATAGATCGCCGCCTTTGACATCTAAGGCCATTCCACCACAGGTGCCCAGACGTAAAAACGTATGTACCTTGCATCGAACCAGTTCTTCTATGGCAATGGCCGTAGAAGGACCACCGATTCCAGTGGAAACTACACTGACTTTTGTGCCATCTAAAAAACCTGTATAAGTGACATATTCCCGATTTCTTTGTACAAAGTGGGCATCCTGTAAATACTTTGCCACTTCTTCTACCCGTCCGGGATCCCCGGTCAAAAATACATAGCTTCCTATTTCTTCTTCATTGACACCAATGTGATATTGCACACCAGCCCCTTGTGTATAATCGATCATAAACGCACCTACTGTATTTGAAATTGAAGATAATAAACATGAGGATGAAACATGATGGTATTAAAGCCATAGGCATCACAATCATCAAATTCTCCATCCCAGTCATTATTTAACGTTTGCCGAAGCGTTTCTGCCTGCTCTTTTTCCAATTGTACGGTAGAATAGAACTCCATACAATTCATCAAAGAAGGCTGTTCTCTGGATGGTGAAAAAGACAGATCCGGACAATATGAACGAAGCTGTTCTTTAATTTCTTCCTCTATACCTGTATCTTCTGTATCTATGACCACATGCAGACGAACTAACATTGACCATCCTGCTCCAAAATATAACGACAGAATTTTTTTAAGTTCTGATCATTTTCTAGAGTAATGACTTTACCCATACTCAAATTTAGAGCCGCAATGCGGATGTCACCATCCACAACGGACATATTTAAAGTCCCTGTCACATTTTCATAGAATATGTCATATAAATAGCTTGTTCTTTCTTCATTGGCCTTTTTCGACTGTTGTTCAAAGTGCAGGTCTTTCTTGTTCTTTAACATAACCCGAATAGCACCGGCACCGCTGGATGGAATTGATTTTGACATATTGACCTCCTAATGTTTTTCTGCTTCAAATGTAATTTGAATTCCTAAATTGGAATAGACCGAAGCATCGACATGCGCTACATCACATGTGATATGCGCCTGTGTTCCCTTTAACTGTTTTAGCTGCTCCATCGCCTTTTTGGCAAGTGGATTGGATTGAGCACTCAAGCTTAACGCAATCAAAATTTCATTGGTATGCAGTCTTGGATTGACACTGCCTAAGTATTTTGTCTTTAACTTCTGAATCGGACCAAATGCTTCCGGTTCAATCAACAAAGCTTCATCCTCAATACCGGCCAAATGCTTGATCGCATTCATCAATGCCGAAGAGCAGGCACCCATCAAATGCGTTGTCTTTCCGGTAACGATCGTACCATCTGCCAATTCCAATGCCCCACTGAAAGAATGAGATTCCTTTTCTTTTTGACGGGCCGCCACAACACATTTTCGATCTTCTTCAGTGACACCGGCCTGTTTCATGACCATTTCCTGTTTATGTACTTCTTCTTCCTTACATTGTTCACGAACAAATCGTGTTTTAGAATTAAAGTATCGGCGTATGATTTCTTGCTTGCTGGCATCCTGGCAGGCTTCATCATCACTGATGCAGAAACCGGCCATATTAACGCCCATATCTGTTGGCGATTTATAAGGACTTTCTCCGTAAATGGCTTCAAAGATATTGCGTAATACCGGGAAGATTTCAATATCACGGTTATAGTTGACCGTTACTTTATTATACGCTTCCAAATGAAATGGATCGATCATATTCACATCGTTTAAATCCGCTGTGGCTGCTTCATAAGCCAGGTTGACCGAATGTGTCAAAGGCAGATTCCAGATCGGGAAAGTTTCATATTTCGCATACCCGGCTTTAATACCATGTACGTGATCATGATACAGCTGAGAAAGGCAGGTAGCCATTTTTCCTGAACCCGGTCCCGGTGCCGTTACAACGACCAAAGGGCGCTCTGTCTTGATGTAATCGTTTTTACCAAATCCATCTTTGGAAATGATCTTCTGTGTATTCATCGGATAGCCATCGATATAGTAATGATAATAACAGTTGATCTTACGACGTTTCAGCTTTTGTTTAAAGCTGTCTGCCAGATCCTGACCGGTATATTGCGTAATGACAACACTGCCTACAAATAAGCCAACCTTGCGAAATTCTTTGATCAGACGAAGTACATCTTCCTGATAAGTAATTCCCAGATCCTGACGCACTTTATTTTGTTGGATATCTTTTGCCGAAATGACGATAACGATTTCCGCCTGATCTTTTAACTGCATCAGCATCTGAAGCTTGCTGTCGGGTTCAAAACCCGGTAATACTCGGGAAGCATGATAGTCATCAAATAGCTTACCGCCAAATTCCAAATACAACTTGTCACCAAATTGTCCGATTCTTTCTTTTATATGCTCAGACTGCATGGCCAAATATTTTTGATTGTCAAATCCAATTTTCATCTATTTCACCTCAAATTTTCAATGTCTATTCTATCACATACAGGCGTTGAATGCACAAAGAAAAAGGTCGTGCTTGACGACCTTATACATTCTCTTCTGCCAGATTTGATATCATCTTTTCATCCATCATTGTTTCATGAAGACTGGCATCAATTTTATCGATTTCTTCAGCCAGATTGACCGCATGATCATTGATTCGATCATAATCGGTTAAGATTCTGGAGAAGGCAATTCCCAATTCACTGGAAATGCTCTTATCTTTTAAGCCCTGGATCTGAGCTGTTCTCCATTCTTGTGTGTTCTCATCAATCTGATTGTTGTAGTCATCTGCCTTTTGCAGATTAAAGATATAATCATACATTTTAAATGTACGTTTTTTCATCTTACGTAGAATACGTTTTTCGTTTTCGCTCATCTGTTCTTTTGTCGTCACCAAAGCTTGACGATCCATGTTGATCGCATAATCACTGATACGTTCAATATCAACTAACATCGTATAATATGCCGTCAGTGCTTTGGATGTTTCCATATTCAGATTGGCATTTCCAAAGGCATCAGAAATATATTTGGAAATGGCGCTATTCAAGAAGTTAACAGCCGCTTCTCGTTTCTGAATCGATTTGGAACGATCTTCTTTATAGTTGATCAACTGATCAAAGGCATCCGATACATTGGTATAGGCCAGCTTCATCATACGCATGACTTCATCATTGACCTGCTGCACATTGATGGCCGATAAACCAATCAGCTTATTGCTCTTTGGTAGTGGCTGCAGATAAATCAAACCTTCGGAATCCACCGATAATTTCTCACTTGGAAGAACATGCTGGGCAAAAGCTGCTAAATACGTTCCAAACGGCAACAACAACAGTGTGGTGACCACATTAAACAACGTATGCATATTGGCAATCTGTTGCGCCGCATTGTCTGGCGACCAGCCGGCCACGATCGTAGTAAGCGGCGTCAATAAACATACCGTAGTAAAGATGATCGTACCGATGATATTAAAACTCAAGTGAATAATCGTTGTCTGCTTGGCTTCCCGACCTGTACCAATCGATGCCAACACAGCGGTGATACATGTACCGATATTTTGTCCAAACAATACAAAGACTGCACCATTTAGTCCAATCAAACCACTCCGGGCCAAAGCCTGTAAGATACCGACCGAAGCTGAAGAACTTTGAATGATGGCGGTAAATACCGCACCCACCAAAATACCGATGACCGGATTGGAGAAATTCGTAATCAGTGAAATAAAGGTTTCGGATTCACGTAATGGCTCCATTGCGGTGGACATCATATCCATACCAATAAACAGAATACCTAAACCGGCAATGATTGAACCAAAGTAATGAAACTTTGGATTCTTCAAGAAAACAATCAATACAACACCGGCAAAGGCGATCAGTGGTGCAATCTCACTGACATTCAGTGCCACCAGCTGTCCGGTGATGGTCGTACCGATATTGGCACCCATAATGATCCAAACAGCCTGCTGCAAAGTCATCAAACGGGCATTT
>NZ_JAXKBY010000176.1:0-2855 GCF_036552745.1 Faecalicoccus sp. | reverse complement strand
ATAAAATCTAATTTGACATTATTTATGCCATATCACCAAATTGTCGGTATAGCGAAAAATTAAAATAACAGGCTAAAAAATCGGGTTTTCGCCGCCTATATAGTGAAGGGGGATCTTAGATCCTTCCCGTCGTTCTTTGAAAACTTGATAACACCTATTAGAACAAATCCTTTATGACGAGCTGATTACTGATGCGCCATGACCTATACTTTTCTATTTAGCGAGCGATAAACATCAGATTAATAAAAATGTCTGGCAAACATTAGCGATGATGTCATAAAGGGATAATGATACGCTTGTACTGCAATTGCGCGAGCTACCGCGCAAGGGTGAAATTCCCGTGATGAACGCTTTGCTGCCGTTCGTCTAATAGGATCCCATCTTTCCGGGGTTACAGGGTTAAATAGGAAATACGATGAATACTTTTGACAAGCCGGGAGACCCCTCCCCGGCTTTTTACATACAGAAAGGACGATTTTATGACAAACAAAGTAAAACGCGGAGATCTTTATTTGGCAGATCTTAGTTTTGCGGTCGGATCAGAACAGACGGGTATAAGACCGGTATTGATCATTCAAAACAACAAGGGAAACAAATACAGTCCTACAACGATCATTGTCTGTCTTTCCTCCAAGATCCATTCCAAAGCCAAGATCCCGACGCATTATCTTTTGCCGGAATTAAACGGACTCAAATATCCATCCATGGTCTTATGCGAACAGATCAAAGTGATCGATAAAGACCGTTTGATCAAAAAGATCGGCAAGATCAACAAACGGGATATGCACTACATTGATTCCAAAATCCGCATCAGCCTGGAACTCAAAGGCAAGAAAAGAAAACACAGATGTACAAAGCCCAATTTTGCACAATAGATTCATCAATTAATAATGAATAAGCTTTAGTCGGAGGTCGATAGAGATGAATGAAGAGAAAAGATTTTTAGATGTTCATGATGTAATGGAAATTACGGGACTGTCATCGTCATCCTCGTATATCGTGATCAAACAGCTCAACGAAGAATTACGGAAGAAAGGATACCTGACCATCCGGGCAAAAGTGATCAGCACTTACTTTTATGAACGTTTCTTTGGAAAGGAAGTCCACACCAATGCCCGTATACAGAGATAAGAAAAAAGGAACATGGTTTGTTGTTCTGCGTTATACCGATTTTACAGGGACTCTCAGGCAGACAACCAAACGCGGTTTCAGGACAAAAAGTGATGGCAAAGATTATGAACGGCGCTTCCTGCTTCAAAAAAGCCATGATCTGACGATGAATTTCGAAGACTTCTACTATCTTTACATGTCCAGCATGGAAACAAGGCTTCGTGAAAGCACCCTGTGCATGAAAAAAGCCGTCATCGAAACAAGGATCCTGCCCTACTTCAAAAATAAAAGGATGTGCGATATCACGCCGACCGATATCATTGAATGGCAGAACACCCTTCTAAGAGCTGAAAACAAGGAACAAGAAAGATATTCGCAAAACTATCTGAAGACGATCCACAATCAACTCAGCGCCATGTTCAACTACGCCATTCGCTTCTATGGCTTAAAATCCAATCCTGCCCGGATTGCCGGAAACATCGGTAAAGAAAAGAAGCTTGAAATGAATTTCTGGACGATGGATGAATATAAAAAATTCTCCAGAGCCGTTATGAAAAAGGACGGTGTCTATCAGGCATTTGAGATGCTTTACTGGTGCGAGCTAAGACTTGGTGAACTATTGGCCTTAACACCAGCCGACTTTGATTTTAAAAAGAAAACCGTCCGCATATCCAAATCGTATCAAAGGATCCATTGTGAAGATGTGATCACGGATCCCAAAACCGAAAAAGGAAAGCGAACAGTCCAGATGCCGGATTTCTTATGTGAAGAGATGAAAGACTATATCTCAAGGCTATATGCCCTAAGACCAAACGATAGAATCTTTACCATCACCAAATCCGGACTGCATCATGAAATGGATCGCGGATGCAAAGAAGCAGGTGTTAAACGAATACGGATCCACGATCTTCGTCACTCGCATGTCTCGATGCTCATCGACATGGGATTCAGCGCCGTTGATATCGCTGAGCGTGTCGGACATGAAAGTGTCAAGATCACTTACCGCTATACCCATATGTTTCCTAACCGCGATACCGATATCGCCAATAAACTGAACTCTCTTAGAGGAGGAGCCTTCAAATGAGCGCAAAGAATTTAGATCAAAAAGGAAGACTTCGAAGTAAGATTATTTCATTTCGAATGTCACCGGAAGAAAACAAACTATTGGACCGCAAAGTCCTCCTGTCTGGTTATACCAAACAGGATTACATAATCAGCTGCATCCTGAACAAGGAGATTGCCGTTTATGGAAACCCCTATGTCTTCAGAAGTCTTCATGACGAGCTTGTTAGGATCATTGAGATCCATGGAGTTAACATCGCTGATGAAGATGATGAAGAAATGGTTGAATGGGCACTTAAAATGGTTTTAGCTATGCGAAAAAAGGCAAAAACCGACTTATTTTCCCGATAAATCAGCAAGCCACATCTAAACAACGGCTTGGACGTGTGGTGGCTAAAAGCGCAATTTCGCTAAAATTCGACCGATTTTCCCTAAAAAACGTCAAAAACAAGTCAAAAATGGGGACAAAAATCGACCGAAATTGAGCTAAAATCAAGATGCCTGTTTTCAAAATGTTTTCACGGGCCCAAAAGGGAACGAAAAAAGCCCTTAAATAAAGGGCAATGGTGTCAACCTAAGAGAACTTAGGTTGGCATCATTTTTTTATATCATCTTAACTACGATATTTGTGAATCAAATGATTTAAAAGAGTATAAGAAAACCATTGCCGTAATTGGCAATTT
>NZ_JAXKBY010000175.1:0-2008 GCF_036552745.1 Faecalicoccus sp. | reverse complement strand
TGCCAATATGGAGTAGTTCATTATCATGAAACAAGAATTAGTCAAATATGTCGAAAAGCCATGGGGTTACGAAAAGTGGCTTGCGGTAACAAATCACTATGCTTTAAAGGAGATTTTCTTTAAAAAGGGTGAGCGCTGTTCCTTTCAATACCACAATCAAAAAGAGGAACACATTTACATTTTGAAAGGAAAGCTGGAGGTTTTAGAAGATGATGAAAATAAAGAACTGCATACCCATATTTATGGACCTGGTGATATCATCAGTAATCCTCCAACCTTTCGACATCGAAATACCGCTTTAGAAGATACAACGATTATCGAAGTCAGTACACCACATTTAGATGATGTAGTACGAATCGAAGATGATTACAATCGATAACTTATAAAAAGCCCTCACTGGGCTTTTTTGTTTATCTCATTTTTATGACATATTATGTATAAATCTGATACGGACAGTGCATAATAAATTTAAAGGGCACACCTTCAATTTAAATAAGAATCTATACGTCATGATATAATAGTGAGAATAAGTTGTTTTCATTTAATTGTATAATGCCATTTTAGAAAAATAGTCTTGGTTGTTTGGTTTCAACTTATATTGAATAAAGACATGATAGGAAAATGTATTAGCGGTATCCAAAACATTTTACTTCGCATAATGTATATTATGTAAAAAATATAAATCTGTTTTAGGTAAAACGCATTTAATTTTTGGACAGGATTTTGCATTTTTTTTGCATCTTGCAGCTTTTAAAAAGTTACATAATGTCGATTATCATGCTTTTTTATCTAACAAAATTCATCATTATCTTATTTAATCTATTTTCTTATATATAATTATGATGATACTCAAAATACACATTATGTATTTGATTCTCTAAAACGTATCGAACGTATGATTACTCATGTTTTTCTTTTTCACGTGCTCTCACAGGGTCTATTTAATTGAGTTATATAGACATATGAACATATTATTTAAAATTATGATGAAATCATGATCATCCAAATATTTGAGCGAAAATATAGAAATAAAAGATGAAATGTCTATAAATAAGAAGTAACTTTGTCGGTTTAATAACTAAACAATTCTAATTACATATTACTAATTATCTACAATACTTGATTCTCTTAATCATTTAATAGTTAAGCGGCCTTTACTAATATAAAAATAGGGAATTCATGCAAAAAAAGCGATCATTGACCGCTTTTGATTTATTTTAAAAATTCATGAATAGTTTGAACAATACTACAAGCATCCAAATGATAGTGCTTCATTAAGTCTGCGGGTTTTCCGCTTTGCCCAAATTCATCATGCAATCCGATCATTAATACTGGACAACCTATTCTTGTTGGTGCCAGGACTTCAGCAACTGCTGATCCAAGTCCTCCGATGACTGAATGTTCTTCACAGGTTACTAGTACATCATGACTTTTCGCAAGTTTTAAAATCAGATCTTTATCGATTGGTTTGATGCTGGAAATATTTACGATTGTTGGATCGAAATCATCCATTTCTTTACTGGCTTTCAAGCATTCCTGTACCATCAAACCGGTTGCCAGAATACAGACTTTTGTGCCTTCTTTTAAGATACTTCCCTTGCCAAGTTCCCACTTGTAATTATCATCATAGACATCATCTACACTGGCTCTTCCCAACCTTACATAACAGGGGCCTTCAATGTTAGCTACTGCTCGTATGATCTCTTCAGTTTCTTTTGCATCACAAGGCTGAAAAACTTTCATATTTGGAATACTTCGCATAATGGCAATATCTTCTACACTTTGATGACTGGCGCCATCTTCACCCACGCTGATTCCAGAATGGGTTGCACATATTTTTACATTTAAATTAGGATAACAGATACTGTTTCTAACTTGCTCAAACGCTCTGCCTGCTGCAAACATCGCAAAACTGGAGGCATAGGCAATCTTACCACTGGCCGCTAAGCCGGCAGCCACGGTCATCATATTTCCTTCAGCTATTCCCATATCAAAATGTCTTTCAGGA
>NZ_JAXKBY010000174.1:0-4915 GCF_036552745.1 Faecalicoccus sp. | reverse complement strand
TTAATACTTTTCTTGTAGCTTAACTTAATGACATTGCCTATAAGTCAATCCTTTTTTAATAAAATTCAAAGAATTGCATAAAAGTATCCATGAAAAATGTATTTCACTTCTATTCTATTTTCTATCGATTCCTTATGGAATCAAAATAGAGTACTCATCAACTTGTGAAAAAATTCATTATCCATTGATTTAAGATACAAGCTGTGATACAGTTTCCTTGGTAAGATAGTAAATATCTGAAACAATGGAGGAATTAAAATGTCAAAGAAAATCGTATTAGCCGGTGCATGTCGTACCGCAATCGGTAAAATGGGTGGCGCTCTAAGCAATACACCTGCTGCTGATTTAGGAGCGATCGTTATCAAAGAAGCTTTAAATCGTGCCGGTGTTAAACCTGAACAAGTGGATGAAGTTTTAATGGGATGCGTTATCCAGGCTGGTTTAGGACAGAACGTTGCTCGTCAGGCATCCATCAAAGCCGGACTTCCTATTGAAGTACCAGCTGTTACATTAAACGTAGTATGTGGTTCTGGTTTGAACAGTGTAAACCAGGCAGCTGCTATGATCAAAGCCGGACAGGCTGATATCGTGGTTGCCGGTGGAATGGAAAACATGTCCATGGCACCATTTGCTCTGAATAAAGCACGTTTTGGATATCGTATGAACAACGGAGTATTAGTTGATACGATGGTAAACGATGCCTTGACTGATGCATTTAATCATTATCATATGATGATCACTGCCGAAAACATTTGTGATCAATGGGGATTAACTCGTGAGGAATTGGATGAATTTGCCGCTAATTCTCAACAGAAATGTGAAAAAGCACAGGCTGAAGGTAAATTTGATGATGAAATCGTACCAGTTCCGATAAAAGTGAAAAAAGAAATCGTAGAATTCAAGAAAGACGAAGGACCACGTGCCGGTACTACGGTTGAAACCTTGGCTAAATTACGCTGCTGCTCAGGAAAAGACGGTGGACTTGTAACAGCCGGAAATGCTTCCGGAATCAATGATGGTGCTGCTGCCATCGTTGTAATGAGCGAAGAAAAGGCAAAAGAATTAGGTGTTACCCCAATGGCTACATGGGTAGATGGTGCTTTAGCCGGTGTAGATCCAAAGATCATGGGTATCGGTCCAGTAGCTGCTACAAAGAAAGTAATGGAACGTACCGGATTAAGCGTTGATGATATGGATCTGATCGAAGCCAATGAAGCCTTTGCGGCTCAGTCTGTAGCCGTTGCCAAAGACCTGAACTTTGACATGAGCAAAGTTAACGTTAACGGTGGAGCTATCGCATTAGGTCACCCTGTAGGTGCCAGTGGATGTCGTATCTTAGTCACTCTGTTATACGAAATGCAGAAACAGAATGCGAAAAAAGGTCTTGCGACATTATGTATCGGTGGCGGTATGGGATGTGCCACAATCGTTGAACGCGACTAATTTCAAACGGATTATAAAAAAAACGGCGTGTGAAGTTTATTGTTCACACGTCTTTTTCTTTGTCAGATATTTACTTGCCTCTTTGATGGTTAATGAACTTAAAGCTGTATGATGTTGTTTGACAAAAGATTCTACCCATCTTGGATTCGTTTTGGAATATTGTCGCAGTGCCCATCCTATCGCTTTATCGATAAAAAATTCATGAGATCCTAAACAGTTTAAAAGAATCGTTTCTAAAAGCTGAGTATCGGTTTTCTCTTTATATAACAGTTGATGATCGATCGCAGCTCTTTTGATCCAAATTTCATCCGATTTTGTCCACAGAATCATCTCCTGCTTGATTCTTGTATCTCTAAGACCCATTTTTCCAATGACTTGATCTAAGGCATCTGTTGTATCCCACCAGTTCCCTTTTTGAATATAAGCTTGGATTCGATCTACCTCTTCAAAAGGAATATAGGAAGCTAACGCTACCAAATAATCACAGACAAAATATTGAAATTCTCGGTGTTGATCTTCAAAGCATTGATCCAACAATTCCCAATCTACCATCTTCTTTGTCTTTTCCTCTTTCAAAAAGTTTTTATACAATGCTTTTCGCTTTGGTGAAGGGATACCATAAAATAAAAACTGATTCTTCATATAAGCAGCCATCTTTTTTGCCTGTAAAGGATCGGCCTGATCTTCCATCTGTTTTTTGAGTATCTTGTAATAAGTTGTCATATCCAAGCTTTCTACAATACGGTGTAATGAAAGATATTATAAATATTGATGCAGATAATGACAATCATCAAACCAATAAACAGTTTATCAACCGTAGAATCGACAATTTTCTTATTGATCTTTCGTCCAAAGATTCCGCCTAGAATACCACAGAGAATCATACCCACAAGCAAGGTCAAATCGATGGAGGCGACACCGCTGATCAGATTGCTGATCAAACTGGCACCCTGCGAAAACAAAATAATATATAATGAATTTTGCGCAGCTTCCTTGGTCTTCATCGTAAAGAAAAAATATAGAACAACCAGATTGATCGGTCCTCCACCTATTCCAAGGAAAGAAGAAAAACAACCTAATAATAAACCAATACCAATACATGCCAGAAGATTGGTGACTTTATACGTCTTGATCTTGTCTTTTTGAATTGTATAGATCAATGTGCCTAATGTAATCAGAAGCAATACAAAAGCCTGAACAGCCCCGGCTGTATTGGGTGATGCGAACAAGGAAGCTACCATACTAAAGAGTTCTTTTCCAATCAAGCCTCCAATCGCAGCACCGATGGCCAAGGGTGTTCCGGTCTTCATATCAACAGAAGAATCCTTTGCCACAAAGCTTTTACAAACTGAATAGGTTGTCATCGAAAGAACGGTACATCCGGAAAGAAAATTGATTACCGATACGTCCAATACTCCAAAGGCATCCATGACCGGTTTAATGATAATACCGCCGCCAATACCACATATAGCACCAATGATCGAGGCAAAAAAACTAATCAGAAAAAATAATATATACATGAATCTCTCTCCTTTTTAAGAGTTTTGACATCTTCTATTATTCTACACTATTCCCTTTTAAAAATTTTAGAACATCTTGTCAATTTCTTTAGAAGGATTGTTCTTCCATATTTTCTAAAACTGATTTTGTTTTATAATGAAAGTAAGAAATGTGAGGTAAAAATCCTATGAAAACTTTTATTGCGGTGGATCTGGGCGGAACCAATATTCGTGCCGCTTTGGTATCCGAAGATGGCCAGATCTTAGATGTGAAAAAAGATAAGACAGAAGCCCAGTTAGGCAAAGAGCACATTATGGAAAAAATGGAGAGCTTGATTGCTTCATTGGACGGCTACAAAGATGCGCTTGGTATCGGTTTAGGAATTCCCGGTCCAACAGATACTGTTAACGGAAAGATCATCATTTCCAATAATTTACCGGATCTGGTTGGCTATCCGATTGCCGATCGTATTCAAAAACATTTTAACAAGCCTACCTTTATGGCGAATGATGTAAAGGTAGCTGGTTTAGCTGAAGCCTTGTTAGGCGAAGGAAAAGGAAAGAAAAATTTATATTATTTAACCATTTCAACCGGTGTTGCCGGAGCCATGATCCTGGATGGAAAAGTCTTATCCGGTTTCCATGGACACGGCGGTGAAATCGGTAATGCGATCATCGATCCTTCCAGAGAGCCAATCAATGGATTAAATCCAGGGGCTGCCGAGTCCTGGGTATCCGGTCCGGCCATTGTACGCGAGGCAAATAAAGCCTGCCATAAAGAATTTGCACATGCCGGAGAAGTCTTTGAAGCAGCCAAGAGCGATGAAAATGCCAAAGCTGTCGTAGAACGATTCAAAGAAGATTTAGCCATTTTACTGGTAAATGTATGTTTTGTATGCGATCCGGAACGCATCCTGATTCAAGGTGGTGTTATGAAATCCGGTTCTGATTTTTTGGAAGAAGTGCAGGAAAAAATGCGCAAGTATTTATTCCCGGGTATGCGCGAAACAACACTGGCCAATGCCACTTTGGAAGAAAGCGGTCTTGTCGGTGCCGCAATGCTTGCCAAATCACAAATGGAAGACTAAAGCGTTCGTAAAGAGCGCTTTTTTTATGTATGCATATCCTACTATTTTTATATTGTATATAAGCTATGTTGATGATAAACTTTTTGAGGAAAGAAGGAATATCATGTCAAAAATACAACCACTACAGGTAATGATAGATATGATCGACTTTGATCAAAGAAACATTCAGACACCATCAAAATGTATTTCATTAGATACGATTATCAATACAGAGATAATATGTGATATCTATCAAAACCAAGACAAGAAAATGGTTTCACTGCAGTCATACTTACCTGTTAAAGCCGCTAAGCTGCAGATTGGATTAAAACTGATTGGTAAAGATCATTCAGAATACGTTATTTATCCATCCCACGAACTGGTCTATCCCTTTACAAAAGAGTATGATCAAGTTCTACACCTTTGCCATGTTCTACAGGATAAAATACTTAACAAATCCTAAAAAGCACCTTCTCCATATAATTTCATTAAGTTTTATTAAAAATTATCCTTTGCAAACATTCTTTGCATGACAAAAGCCCATCTCTGCTTTACTATGAAATTAGAAAAGAGGTGGCAATCATGACATATATACAGTCGAACTTAAAGTTCTTGCGAAATAAAATGAACATTTCTCAAGAAGAATTGGCTAAACGATTATTTGTAACCCATCAAACGGTTTCCAATCATGAAAATGGAAAATCACAGCCTAATTTTGAAATGATAGAAAAGTATGCTTCCTTTTTCAATGTTCCCTTTGAAGATCTGATTCACAAGGATCTTTCCCTGAAACAAAAACCGACTCGCATTCTATTTGACAGTATCATCTTTGATACCAAAGACAAAGTATTTATCATACTTGATGGTTCTAAAGGGACTTATTCCTATAAAAATATTAAAAAATGC
>NZ_JAXKBY010000173.1:0-18150 GCF_036552745.1 Faecalicoccus sp. | reverse complement strand
TTCTTTATAAGGTATATCGGAGCCAAAAGTATAGGCTTTTTTAGATTCTTCAAACTGGATATAAACAATATATTTATATTTACGATTTTCGTTTTGAGTCTCGTTGTTTTTCAAGATATCACAACCTTTCTTATCTGATTATACAGTTTATCTAAAAATAACGCGAGTTCAATCGGGCGGCGAAGCATATCCATTCCTTCAATAAGGATTTCCTGAATATGAATTTGTTTGGATAATGGAATGCCCTTTTTGTTTTCTTTTGTATAATACAGTACACATTCCAACCAAAATCGAATCTTTTCTTTCTGCATGTGTTCGGACTTTGTGACAAACACTTCTCTTTGCATGGAAAGAATCATAGAAAGATCATCCCAGTTCATCGTATATTTCTTAGCAGAATCTTTGATCAGATCAAAGTCCGGCCAGGCAAGGATTTCCTTAGCCTGCTCCATCGTATAACCAAACTGTGCCAACATTTTCGCACTTTCAGTATCCGTCATTTCTTCCAACATTGTTATAAAGCGTTTTTTGGATGCCGGTCGAAACTGAATCCATTGACAACGTGATTGAATCGTCGGCAATACATTTGATTTTTCATCGGCGCTGATGATCGCAAAAATTCCCGGTCTAGGTTCTTCCAAAAATTTTAAAAGTGAATTGGAAGCATCCGGTGTTGCCTGATCAAACTGTTCTAAAAAATAGATCCTTCGATTTTCTATTTCCACACTGGTAGCCTCAAAAAAAGACTGTAAATCTAAAATATCTTTTTTCTTGATTCGATTTTTATCACCATGTATCCACTTAAAATCAATGGCTTCTTCTTTTTGAATACGCTGGCAGACATCACATTCCTGGCAGGCAAAACCATCGCTGTCCGTATGATGACAAACCAAGCTTTGTGCCAACAGCACAGCCATCTCATTTTTAGGACTACCTTTAGGTCCGACAAATAGATAAGCATGGGCCAGATGATCTCTTTTTAAGGCGTTTGACAAGGTTTGATATACGACCGGCTGTTCTTTCTTTAACTGTTCCTTATTCATAGCTTTGAATCACCTTCAAAACCTCATGTAAAGCGGACTTAAGAACCACTTCCGGCTCCGGTTCGGCATCGATGACACAGATTCGATCCGGATACATCTGAATCAATGTTTCATAACCTTGACGCACTTTTTGATGAAAATCACTTTGTTCATTATCCAGACGATTTTTTTCTCCTCGCTGGTTCATTCGTTTTTGTCCAGTTTCCATCGACACCTTTAAAAAGATGGTTTTTTGAGGCATACAATCATGAATCGCAAATTGATTGATATCCCAGATTTCCGGAATGCCTATTTCCCTTGCGTATCCCTGATAAGCCAGGCTGGAGTCAACAAACCGATCACAAAGCACGATCTTTTTTTCCTGTAATGCCGGAAGTACGATATCCACCAAGTGCTGACGACGACTTGCGGCAAACAACAACGCTTCAGTTCTGGGATCCATATTCTCATTTTCGTCGCTCAAAAGAATATTTCGTATTTCCTCCGCAATCTTGGATCCTCCCGGTTCTCTTGTATAAATAACCGAGTACCCTCTTGCCTCTAATTCTTTTTTCAATCCCATACAGACCGTCGTTTTACCGGCACCATCATTTCCTTCCAATGTAATAAAAACACCTTGTTTCATATTGTCACCAACCTAGTGTAAATCTTCCTTTTCTCTAATTCTGACTCTTTTTGATCAGAATCTCCTTTAGTTTATCACATCACTTTACCTAATTGCCAAACTATTCCTATTCATCTTTTCAATTTTGATTCTTTTATAGTTCATGAATACTTGTATAACACTGCACCTGTCTTGAAAATTTCATGAATTCCTGTTAGGTTTAATCAAAAAGGTGATACGATGTGTGGACAATTTTATGTGGATGAAAAAGATGCCAAAACCCTACAAAAACAATCGCTTCTTCCTTCGATTCCAAAAGGTTTGATTCGACCAACCGATCCTGCCTTTACCTGGATCACATCCAATCAAAGAATACAGGGAAAGATTATGCGGTTTGGATGGCAAAAACAATCTTTATTGATCAATGCTCGCAGTGAAACGATATTGGAAAAGCCTTCTTTTCGAAATACGATCTATAAAAATCGTTGTATTGTTCCCTGTACTTGTTATTATGAATGGACAAAACTAAAAGAAAAGGCTTCGTTTTATCTTGATGATCAAATGTTGTATATGGCAGGAATTTATGAAAACAATCAATTTGTGATATTGACGACAAAAGCAAATCCTTCGGTCAATTCTATACACAATCGCATGCCTTTGATCTTAGATAAAAAGCTATGTCGCGCCTGGCTGCAGGATTCCTCTGCCCTGTTTTCCATCCTTCAAAGCATTCCACCTTTACTAGAGTCTAAGCAAAGACAAAAACAGCTATCTTTCTTCTAAATGAAGAACTATAATGATACTCGAAAGAAGGTTGTACAATGAATACACAGTTAATTGAAGAACTTAAAAGTTATAAAAATCTGCAGGTTGTTGCGGTGTCGAAAAAAAGAACAAAAGAACAGATCGATGAAATGGCTAAAACCGGACTTACGACATTTGGTGAAAATCGTGTCCAGGAATTTCTTGAAAAGTATGATCCTGCCTACACATGGCATATCATCGGCCATCTGCAGACCAATAAAGTCAAATATATTATAGGAAAAGTTGATATGATCGAATCTTTAGACTCTGAAAAGTTAGCCTTGGAGATTGAAAAACAAGCCTCAAAACAAGATCTGGTTCAGAAAGTTCTTATGCAGATCAAAATATCCAATGATCCTTTAAAAACAGGACTTGCCTATGATGAAGCCGCTTCTTTCTTAGAAAAGATCAGCACTTTAAAACATATTCAGGTAAAAGGCTTTATGTGTGTGGCCACCCATACAGAAGATATGGATCTGGTAGCCAAAGAGTTTGAAGCTATGCACTCTCTCTATACAGAAATGAAAGCTATTTATCCACAGATTGATACATTGTCTATGGGAATGAGTCATGATTATAAAATTGCGATCGAGCATGGAAGCAACATGGTTCGAATCGGAACGGCTTTGTTTGAATAACATTTTATTAAAAAATGTGACTTCGTGTGAAAATTGCTTTCTGTAAAAAAAAGATGATATACTAAGCGCATGTCTAAAAAAAGAAGATTAAAACCAAAAGTTAAAATCGGTTTGCTGGTAATTTTATGCCTATGTTGTATCATCGGCGTTTTTTCCTGGCTCCATATAAATCAGGATACGCAGAGTGATGAGCCTGTAGAAACAGTTGCCACACTTTGTATTGATCCCGGTCACGGAGGATATGATGCAGGAACGATTGGTGCCGATGGATCGTATGAAAAAGACATCAATTTAGAAATTGCGTTAGCCGTTGGAAAAGAGATAGAAAAGGAAGAGCCTAGAATTAAAATCATCTATACAAGAGACAGTGATGAGATTACCTGGCCCGAAAATGAAGAAGAGGATCTAAAAGCACGTGTTCAATTTGCACAAGAGAACAAAGCAGACTACTATCTGAGCATTCATATGAATTCCAATGAAGATCCGGGTGCTTTTGGCTACGAAAGCTATGTGCGCCAAAACGATGCAACTTCTCAGGCAATCGCAGAAAACATCGCTGAAGAATTAGATGAAAGCGGATGGGCGTACAATCGTGGCATTTTATTTGTTGAACAATATCCTTTATATGTTGTCAGCGAACAAACTATTCCTTCTTTATTATTTGAAGCTGGCTATATGAGCAATTATCAGGAGTGTACCGATCTTCAACAAAGCAAAAACCAAAAAGTAATTGCGAAAGCTATCGCAAAATCATATATCCATCAAATTTTAAAAGACAAAAAACTTGATTAGAAAAAAGGATAGAAACAAGTATGGTTCTCAAAAGAGAGTCTTGTATCTATCCTTTTGTTTCTATTTTAAAACAGTTTATTTAATCTCTGTTCCAATTTCTGAAATTTTCGCATCAACCCATGGGCGGATATATGTGTGATCTTCTAAAATGTGCTTCATAATATTCGATTCTTTTTCTTCTACCATTTTAGTTGCTTTTGCTAACTTTTCTGCATATTCTGGCCGAATAAATAAAACTCCATCATCATCGGCTACAACGATGTCTCCTGGATGAACAAGTTGCCCTCCTACAACGACCGGAGTATTTATTTCGCCCGGCCCATTTTTATAGGGGCCATTCGGATTAGCGCCGCGTGCATAGACTCTAAAATTTTCTAAAGCAGCCAATCCTCCATAATCACGAATAGCTCCATCACAGATCACTCCCTTGATACCTCGAACCTTCATATAAGTTGCCATAAGTTCTCCAAAAATTGCTCTATTTGTATAGCCTCCAGCATCGATTACTATAACATCCCCCGGCTTGGCCAAATCCATAGCTGCATGTAACATTAAATTGTCTCCCTGTGCAACTTTAATAGTAAAAGCAGTACCTACCATCGATCCTTTATATCCAATAGGTTTAATACCTGCATCAATTGCAGCTGTACGGTTCATGTTGTCATCAATATTTGCAACTGGCATCCCTTCAAATTTTTTTACCAGATCCGGATCCGGTCGTTTAAAATCTTTGATTATAATATTCCCAATACTCATTATTCATACACTCCTTTAAAAAAACTTTATTCCTAACGATTTTTTCATAACGCTCTTATTCGCTACATTTCTTGCAGGCAATTTTTTTTCAAATATCGCTTTTGGGATCAATGTACAAACTGTATCGATCTGTGTCTTCTTTGCACCGACTCCATAGGAACCACAATGAGCAGATAAAACCACATTGTCCATCTTTAGTAACGGATCTTTAGGATCAATAGGCTCTTTTTCAACCGTATCCAGTCCGGCCCCCCGTATTTCACCATTTTCAAGTGCCCACGCTAGATCTTCCTGATTAATGATTGGCCCCCTCGCCGTATTAATGATTAAGGCATTATTCTTCATTTGTCTAAAAACATCCCTGTTAAAAATATGTCTGGTTTCCTTTGTTAAACCTACATGAATAGAAATAATATCTGATTCTTTAACCAAAGTATCAAAATCAACAAATTCAATATCAGAATACTGTTCTTTAACATTTTCTGGAAGATAAGGATCACAAGCAATTATCTTTGTTTTCCATCCACCATGAATTGTTTGATATAAATGTTGTCCGGCAGAGCCAAATCCATATAATCCTAATGTCAGTTCTCTAAGATCTAAAGGAAGTAAGTATTGGCACTTGGGCCAATTTCCCTTCCGAATTTCTCGATCATAATAGACTGTATTACGTATTAAACCTAAAATGAAACTAGATGATAGATCGGCAAGCTCTTTGGCACAAAATCCTGGAATATTTAAAATAATTTTGTTCAATTCTGAAGCTGCCTCTAAATCAATGGAATTTACACCAATACCAAATCTTTGAACATATTTTAATTTTGGTAATGCTTCCATAACTTTTCTAGTAATGGGTGGATTGCCCGTACATAAGATGGCATCCGCTTCTTTACATCCCTGTATGATTTCATCTTCTGAAATAAAATGACAGGCTTCAAATTCTATTCCTTGACTTGTATATATTTTACGAATCTTTTCGATTTCTTCCGGTTTTGCCGAACCATAATCCTTATCAACTACTATTGCTTTCATTTCTAATTTTCACCTTTCCTGAATTTATAATGGCCAAAACATTGGAATAAAAATCATACTTACTACTAAAATAACGAGTGATAATCCAACACCGGGAACAAAGAAATCTCTAAAACCAAGATTTCCCGGTTTGATAACCAAAGTATTGGTTCCGGATCCCACCGGAGTAAGAAATGGTGCAGATGCAGCTACGCAGATAGCAACACCAACGGCAACAGGGTTGATTCCCAGACTAACAGCTATTGGTATTAACAATGGAGTAACAAGAACAACTGTTGATGTGTTCATCATCATATTCGTTAAAAGCATAGTTAGAATTAAGACAAACAACAAAAATATAAATTTATTTGGATTTTGTCCCAGCATATTTGTGACTAAATCAGTAATCATTGCACCGGCTCCTGAACTACTCATTGCTTTAGATACAGCTGACATTCCTCCAACAATGAAAAGTGTTGGCCAATCCACTGCTTTCATAGCCTGCTTTTCGGATATACATCCGGTAGCTATCAAAATTACACAAGCTAATGCTGCAATAAAATACATTGGAAAACTTTTATCTGCAAAAACCATTGCCACTAATAAGGCCAATAATACAACGATGCAGATCGTACCCTTCAATGGACTAAATTTATAGCCTGGCTCTTTTTCAGTATATTCTTTTAAGTATTCTGGATCGGATGTATCACCGGGAGTCAAAAATTTTTTACCTATCGTTAAATAATAAACTAAAAATGCAATGCATACAGGAATACCAACCTTTCCTAAATCAAAGAATCCCAGAAATGGTATTCCCATATCTTCAATCAATCCTGCCGTTGAAACATTAGAGGCTGCACCAATCAATGTTAAATTGCACCCTACACTGGCTGCAAAACTTAATGGAATTAATTGTCTGGATACTGAAATCTTTGCTTTCATTGCCATAGCGATTACAATGGGCAATAGCATCGCAACAACACCGACACCTGAACAAATACTAGAAAGAATCAGTGCTGTCAAAACAGTCGCAATCATGATTCCATTTTCAGAAACTCCTGTCATTTTCACAAGGGTATTAGCCAACATATCAGCCACACCTGTATGAAATAATGCCTGTCCGACAATCATCATTCCACCTAGCAAAATAATCGTAGAACCTGAAAAAGCAGTAAAAACATCCGCTTTATCAATAACACCTAAAATTGCAAGTAATAGTGCACCCGCCATGGATACTAATCCTAACGGAACTTTACCTGATACAAATAAAGCAACCATCACCGCTAAAACCAATAGCGTAATAACTGCTGGACTCATAATAAACCTCCTAATTTAAACATTTACAATTTCAATTCAAAATTTTAGTCTGCGCATACTAAGTTGTTTTGTTATCTATAAAATAATTCATTCAACATATAAGTACAATGTCTAAATTTATTAAACATTTTATAACTTTAACATTATAATTTTATCTTTATAATGACAGTGTTATAATCTTCTTAACTAGAATTTTCGAGGGAAATCAAAATGAAAAACACGAATAATGAGTATTTTCTAACAATTATTGAAGAAGGCAGTCTTTCCAAAGCTGCCCAAAAACTATATTTATCACAGCCATCCTTATCTCAATATGTAAAAAGAATGGAAAAACGTCTGGGTGTTGAATTATTTGATCATAATTCATCCCCCTTAAAGCTTACGTATTCTGGAGAACGCTATTATGAATTTTTACTAGAAGAACAAAAAAATGAGAAAGAAATTTTACAAGAATTAAAAGATATAAAATTAGGAAATAGTGGAAGAATACGTCTGGGGATAGCCTTTTGGCGTGCTGCCTGTTTTCTTCCTGAAGTATATCCGGAGTTTAATAGACAATATCCTAATATCAAAATTGATTTATTCGAAGGAAAAAGCGTTAATTTTCAAAAAGAACTTCTAAATGGACATATAGATTTTGCGGTATGTAATATTGGAAAAGATATGAACTATAACAAATTTTCTATTGAAATATTAAAAAATGAGCAAATTTTAATAGGGGCTCCAACAAATCATTCATATGTTAAAAGTATTTTAAAAAATCAAAAAAATTTAAATGGTTATCCTAAAGCACCTTTGGACATATTTAACCAACTTCCTTTGATATTATCTAAAGATGGTCAAAACTTAACATACCAAATCCAAGAATTTTTCGCAGCTAAAAACATCGAACCCAATATATTATTGCGAACTGAAAACCTGACTACCGCGATTAATTTATCTGTTGCCGGAATGGGATGTGTATTTGTTCCAGAAGAAGGAGCACATGTATGCCATAGAAATGGAGAGATTACATATTTTACATTGGATGAACCTGAATTATATTGGAAATTTGCGGTTATATATAGAAAAAACGAGAAGCTTAGTCGTGTTTGTAGATTATTTATTGATTTCACAAAACAAATAATTAAGTGAAAATTATAAAAAGTTATGATTTTTCATTATAAAAATAAGCATTCAATTCAGCTGCATAAAAACGATACTTTTATAATCTGTTAAATCATCATACATTTAATATTTAATGATGATAAATAATTATTTTCTTTAATAAATACTTTTTAAAAGTAGAATCGTGCATAAAATTTTACATCATTTTTATGCACTTTATCATACTGAAAAAAAATGAGATCAAGACAGATATAAAATAGACTTGTTTATTAGAACTAAAAATATGATTTAAATTATTTTTAATTCTGCCTAATCTATACAAAGATTATTGAAATAGAACAATCTACATTAAATGTGACAAGAAGAGTGTGGCCAATCCTAAGAAGATAAAAAATCCCAAAACATCCGTTGCAGTTGTAAGAAAAATAGAGGAGGCAATGGCTGGATCGGCATGAAGTTTTGAAATGGTTACGGGAATCAATAATCCAAAAATACCAGCTACAACTAAATTACCAATCATAGCTAAAAATACAATTAAAGATAAGAACACATTATGGTACATCACATATACAATAATCGCTGTCACAAGACCGGTCGAACTGCCATCAATTATACCCAATGCAATTTCTTTAAAAAGTACCTGCCACACTCGTTTTGCTTTAATATCACCATGGGATAAATCACGTACCAAAATGGACATTGTCTGTGTTCCGGCATTTCCACCCATCCCTGAAACAATGGTCATTACGGCTGATAAGGCCACAACTTGTTCAATGGTTGTTTGAAATATTTTAACAATAAATGAAGCTAAGAATGCAGTTGCTAAATTTATCAATAACCATGGCAAGCGCATTTGAATCGATTCTAAAAGTGTAGTATCAATGCTTTCTTCTTTACTAACACCTGCCATCTGCAGTAAGTCTTCATCATATTCATCGATAATAACATCAATAATATCATCAACAGTGATAATTCCTAAGATAGCTTTATTAGCGTTCACAACAGGTATCGCCTTTAAGTCATATTTGGCAACCAGTTTTGCGACTTCTTCCTGATCCATTTCTGGATATACATAAATCGCATCTGCTTCCATAATACTTGATATATATGCCTCTTTATTAGCTGCCAATAGCTTTCGTAAATCTACAGTACCTATCAGTTCTCGCTTGGCATTGATTACATAAAGAGTTTCAATAACTTCTGTTTTAGGACCAATATCACGAATTGTCTGTAACGCATCTGAAATCTTTAAATCCAGCCGAAGAGCTATATAATCGGTAGTCATAATACCACCTGCAGATTCTTCTGGATATTGTAACAATTGTCGAATGATGGTTTGTTCATCATGTTTCATGCGATTCAAAAGGCGTTTTTTTCGATCCATAGGTAAATTTCCCATTAAATCAACAATTTCATCTTTAGGCATCCATTGAAACAAGGAAAGCAGTCGATCATCATGAACATGCTTCACGACTTCCATTCGTTCATCGTCATCACTTTGATCAAGAACACTGGCCAAATCTTCATCATTTAAGTAGGAACACATTGCATCGATTTGCTCATCTGGCCAATCTTCCAGTTCACTTGCTATATCTACTGGATGTAATTGATCAAAATAAGCTTGAAATTCTTTTTGGTCTTTCCAATTTCTATCGTTCATGCTTAAATCCTCCCTGCTTTTCTTCTTTATTTTAGACTGTTTTATTCCTTCTTGCATGGAAAAAGCATAAATACAAATTCGTTATAGTACAATTCGTATATAAAAAAGGATAAATATCCTTAGGTAAGATATTTATCCACTTTATTTATCTACATAATTTTAAAACTTATCGTATAATGATATAAATCATATAGGAAAAATAAGTAATCAACATAAATGTACCAATCTTTCGATCAAATTTATGTATCCTACATAAAAGCCAGAATACAATAGAGACTAGAACTAAGATTAAGGCATCAATAATAGCTGTGGCTTCTACTGCAATTGGATGTAACACGGCAGAAACACCAAGAATACAGAAAATGTTAAATAGGTTGGAGCCTATTACATTTCCCATGGCAATTTCATTTTCTCCTTTTTTAGCTGCAACCAATGAAGTCACAAGTTCAGGTAAAGAAGTACCGAAGGCTACAATTGTAAGTCCAATCAAAGTTTCACTTAGTCCCATAATACGGGCAAGACTTGTTGCTCCGTCTACCACAAGTTGTCCACCAATCACAATGCCGGCGATACCTATAATTAAAAACAAGAATAATTTTTTAAAAGAGTCATTGGTGTCCGCCTGAATGTCTTCTGATTTTTTTGTCTGTTTAATTTGTACAACCAGCATAGTCACAAAACATACTAATAAAACAGCGCCTTCCAGAATAGAAATCTTTTGATCTATTAACATAATTGTCAATAAGACGGCCGCAATGATAGATATTGGCCAGTCCCTATTTAAGATGGTCTTATTGACTACAATTGGATAAATACAAGCACTGCCACCGGCTACAATTAATAAATTAATAATATTAGAACCTACTACATTTCCTACGGCAATTTCATTTGCACCTTGAAGAGCTGCAGTAACACTAACCGCAAGTTCTGGCATAGATGTACCAAAGGCTACAATCGTAAGTCCAATAATTAAACTAGATACACCCAACTTTTTCGCAACGGAAGAAGCACTTTCTACAAATAAATCGGCTCCTTTGACAAGAAATATAAATCCTACAACAATAAAGAGTATCGCAATCAATAAGTTCATAAAAATTTCTTTCTTTCTTTATTTATATGTTAATGTTTAACGTATTAATATTTTATTTAAAACATTTCAATAGCTTAAAAGCTTTTCTATTCAATATTAGGTAATAATAATTTTACAGCTTTAGATACAATTTCAATTGTAGGATTCTTTACTGCTCTGACTTCTCCATCCAGATTCATCAGTATTTCTTTGTTCTCAGTATCTACATGACAAGTTGTACCTTGGCTTACCATTGCCAATTCTGGATATTGCACATGTTCTCCTTTTTCATACAACTTGGCCATCGATACGATTTGTGTTCTCTTAACATCTTTGATCAAACAAATATCCATCATGCCATCATTTAACAAAGCATTCGGACAGGGTCTGTATCCACCACCATAATATTGCCCGTTGGCAAAGACAAGAAAGGTATATTTTTCTTCCGGCAGATGATCTTCATCAATCTGTATGCGGTATGTATGACCTAATGGCTTTCTAAGACTTGCCAACATTCCCATATAATAAGGAATGATTCCTCCGGCCGGAATATACTTTTTATATTTGTTCGCATAATCAGCTACATGAACATCAAAGCCGATCGAAGCTGTATTTAATACATACTCCCCATTTACCTTTAATAGATCGCATTCCATTTCTACCGGATTTTCATATTCAGAAAGATTTAAAAAATCTTGCGCAGTAAGAGCCGGAAAACTCTTAATAAAATCATTTCCTGTTCCGGTAGGCAATACCGATAGATATACATGCTTGGCGCCGGCCATTCCATTGACCACTTCATGAAGCGTACCATCGCCTCCGCAAACAAAAAGGTGAACCTCTTCTTCTGTCTTTAAGGCATATTTTTGCGCAATAAACTGTGCATGTCCCGGATTTTTTGTTTTTTCAATGATAATTCGTTTCCCTTGAAAATTCTCTTTGATTTGCTGCATCAAAGCATACTGTTCTTTTTTTCCGGAATAGGGATTGATGATAAATACATCCTTCATAAACTTATCCTTCTTTCTTTAAAAGTCTTTGAATACATTCATTTGCCAACAACAAGCCAGCCGTAGCCGGCACAAAGATCATAGAGTAAAGCGGTTGATCCGGTTCTTGTTTAACCGGTGCTTCTACACTCGATACCACCCATATTTTATCTCGTATCTTATTTTTGCGCTTCCAAATCCGTAATCGTTTGGCCATCGGATCATACGATGTTTTTTCAATGTCCATGATTTTTAACGCTGTAGGATCTTTCTTTCGGGCCATCCCCATACTGGAAAGAAACGGTATATTTCTTTGAAGACAAGCTTTATAGAGATCCTGCTTACTGGAAATGGAATCAATACAGTCAATCACAAAATCTATCGACTCTGAAAATAATTCTTCATCTTTTGTCGAATCATAAAAGAAGGCATATGTTTTTACACAACATTCCGGATTAATCGTTTGAATACGCTCTTTTAAAACATCGACTTTATATTTTCCCAGCGTTTCCAATGTGGCCGGCAGCTGACGATTTAAATTGCTGAGTTCAAAAACATCGGCATCGATCAGAATCAAATTTCCTACACCTGTTCTTGCCAGTGCTTCTACACAAAATGAACCAACACCACCACATCCTACGACCATTACGGTTTTCTTTGCCAATCTATTGACCGCTTCTTTTCCAAGAAGTCCTTCTGTTCTTTTATTTTCCATCATACCATTCCCTGATTTTTGTCATTATTTGTGGATCCTCTTTATCAAACCAATGCACCGACATTTGGTGCTTGAACCATGTATATTGTCTTTTGGCATATTGTCTGGAGTGCTTTTTGATATTTTCTTTGACTCCATCCAACGTTTCCGTTCCTACAAAATAAGGTTTAAATTCTTTATAACCAATTCCCTGGAAGCTGGTATAATTCCATGTTTTTGGATCTTGAAACAATCTTGTCGCTTCTTGTACAAGCCCCTGCTCAAACATGGTTTCTACGCGTTGATTGATTCTTTCATATAATAAACTTCTATCCATATCTAAGCCTAAAAAATAAATATCGTACAAAGGTTTATGTTCCTGAAGCGCTTCTCTTTGACTTTTAGATGGACCTTCATGGACGATCTGTAAAGCACGAATCACTCTTTTTCGATTGTTCGGGTGAATCTTTTCACAGGATAAAGGATCTTTACTCTTCAACAAATCATAGAGTTGATCATTGTTAAGTGTTTCCAAATATTTCGTATAAGCTTCATCAAAGGTTTCTTCTTCAAAGACATAATCATATAAGGCGGCCTTCAAATATAGACCGGTACCTCCACATAAGATCGGAAGCTTCTGTTTTTGAAGGATTTTTTGAATGGATTCCCTTGCCTTTTCCTGAAAGATCTTAACATTGTAAGGCTTATCATAAGCTTGTATGCCCACCAGATAATGGGGAATTCCTTCCATTTCTTCTTTTGTGATCTTTGCGGTACCAATATCCATTTGATCATATACCTGCATGGAATCACCGGATATGATCTCTCCATGAAATTCTTTGGCAAGTTGAATGGAAAGTGAAGTCTTACCAATACCTGTAGGTCCTACAATAACCAAAACTTTATCCACGTTCAAATTCCTTTCTAAGATCTTTATCACTCATGGTGATGACCGTAGGTCTGCCATGCGGGCAATGATATGGTTGTTTACACTTTTGCAGATCAAGGATGACTTGTTCCATTTCGGATTGATTTAAGGCTCTATGAAAACGAATTGAAGAATGACAGGCCATGGTCGCAATCACATGTTTACGAAGCATTTCCATATCGACTTCCTGATTTTGCGCAAAATAATCTAACAGATCATAAAAGAAGTCTTCCTGATGCACATCCTGAAACCATAAAGGAATCTCGCGAACCAATAATTGATCCGTTCCGAAAACGTCAAAAGAAAGCCCGAAAAAGCTGACTTGTTCATTGATTTTTTCCACCTGTGCTACCAGATTACTGGAAACATGAAGCTGTATCGGAACCATAAGGGGTTGTGTCTGTGTGGTTGGCTGGCTGAGTTTTTCTACAAGCTGTTCATAGTGATATCGCTCTTGTGCCGCATGTTGATCGATAATGACCAAGCCCTCTTCATTTTCACATAAAATATAGGATTCTTTTAATTGTCCTATGACTCGAAGATGACAAAAGAAATCATAACCAACTGTCGTCTCTTTTTCTTCTTTTTCGATCGGTGCCACATAGACTTCTTCTTGCTCCTGCACCTTGTTTTCAATAGGTTTTTGATAGGTATCAAAAGCCTTTGTGATAGGATCTTCTTTGATCTTCGGTTGTATTTTAGGTTGTTCGATAACTTGTTTTTCTTCTTTTCTTACCGGATATGGAAAGGAAATCTGTTGTTGTTCAAAGACCGTCGTTGGCTTTGGCTGAACTTTGACCGTTCGTAAAGAAGAAGAAATCGCCTCCATCAATGTTTTTTTGATCAACTCCAACAATTCACTTTGCTTGGATAAACGAATTTCCCATTTGTTGGGATGGACATTGACATCCACCAACTGTGCATCAGTCTTGATATCCAAAATTATGATAGGGAATCGATTGGAAGGCATATAATGCGAATAAGCATCTAAAATTGCTTTTTGAATGGGAATGCTGCGAATTAGACGTGTATTCATCGTAATAAACATAAAATATTTTGTAGCCCGGTTGATCTTTGGCTGTACGGCATAGCCTGAAATCTGAAAATCATCGCTTTTTTGTTCAAAAGGAATCGCGTTGGATGCCACTTCTTTTCCATACATCTGATAAAGAATTTCCTGTAAATTTCCATTTCCGGAAGTTTGAAACACGATACGTCCATCATGCGATAAAGTAAAGCGAATTTCCGGATGAGACAAAGCCATTTTATTGACCAGATCGGCAATGATACTAAATTCATACGATATACTTTTTAGATGTTTAAATCGAGCCGGTGTCTTTAAAAACAACGAACTGATTTCAATTCTTGTTCCTAATGGACAGCTGCACTTTTCCCTTGTGACAAGCTCTCCATAGTGATATCGAATCAATGTTCCCTGATTTCCATCATTGGTCTGCAGTTCTACTTTGGCAACAGAAGCGATACTTGGCAATGCTTCTCCACGAAAGCCCATAGTATGGATATTGAATAGATCTTCTTCCTGCTGCAGCTTACTGGTCGCATGGCGCATAAAAGCCATTTGGGCATCTTCATAGTCCATACCGCTTCCATCATCAGTAATGATCAGCTTTTCAATACCGCCTTGAAACGCCTCGATATCAATAACTTTGGCACCGGCATCAATACTGTTTTCCACACATTCTTTGACAATGCCAGCCGGACGTTCTACAACTTCACCGGCTGCGATCATATTCGTTAAATGTTCACTTAATACTTGAATTTTGGACATTTGTCCTCCTTTTATTCTTCAATGGCATCTGCCAGTTTTTTCAGTTCGTATAAGAAATCCTGGGCATCTCTTGGTGTCATAGAATCAACATCCAGATTTTGCAGTCGCTCCATGATTTCTGATTTTTTTGGTTCTACCTGATCCATGACAAAAAGACTGGGCTGATAATCCTGCGATACACCCTGGCTTTCAAAATCCCGTAAAAGCTGATTGGCACGATCCAACACTACTTTTGGCAAATGCGCCAATCGTGCAACATTGATACCATACGATTTATCGGCTTTTCCCTCAACCACTCGATAGCGAAATTCAATCTCTCCTTTTTGTTCTTTTACATCCACATGTACATTCGTAATTCCCGGATGTTGTTGATCCAACTGTGTTAACTCATGATAATGTGTCGAAAATAAAGTCTTTGCCTGAATGGCCTCATTGATATATTCCAACATTGCCTGTGCTAAAGCCATACCATCGTAGGTGGCTGTTCCTCGTCCGATTTCATCAAACAAGATCAACGAGCGCTTTGTCGCATATCGCAATGCCACATTTGCTTCCATCATTTCGACCATAAATGTCGATTTTCCGGTCAAGATATCGTCACTGGCACCAATACGTGTAAAAATTCGATCAAAGATCGGCAATTCAGCCTTTTTGGCTGGTATAAAACTTCCCATTTGTGCCATGATTACCAACAAAGCATTTTGTCGCATATACGTAGATTTACCACCCATATTGGGTCCGGTAATCAACTGTACCGATTCTTCATCTTTCATGATCCAGTCATTGGATACATATTTTTTCTTTTTCATACGGGCATCTAATATCGGATGCTTTCCTTCTATGATACATACGCTTTGATCTGGATGAAAAGACGGACAAACATAGCCTTTTTCAGAGGCCAGGATTGCCAAGGAAACTAAAACATCAATCGTAGATAAGGTGCTTGCCAAGGCATGCAGATCAAAAAGACGAACTTTGATCGTATCCAACAGTTCTTTAAATAATGTTTGTTCCAGTTTAACTTTTTCTTCCTGTGCATGAAGAATTTGTTCTTCTCTTTCCTTAAGTTCCTGTGTCACAAAACGTGTCGCATTGGCCAATGTTTGTTTGGCATGATAGCCAAATTCTTCTTTGATGGCACTTAAATTTCCGTTTCTGACTTCGATATAGTACCCAAAAACACGGTTATATCCGATTTTTAAGGATTTAACACCCGTTTTTTCACGTTCTCTGGCTTCCAGTTCCAAGATAAAATTCTTACCTTTTTCACTGATTTCACGGAGTTCATCCAATTCTTGACTGTAGCCTTGTTGAAAAACACCGCCATCTTTCATTGTTAAAGGAGGATCTGGTACGATTGCACCTTGAATCAACTGATACAGATCCTGACAGGAAGGTGTATTCATAAATTCCGGATAACTCTCCAAGGCCGAAGCAAGTTCTAAGATGGGCTTGGCATGCTCCAGAGTAGCTACCAGCTGCAGTACATCACGCGGGCTGGCATTGCCATAAGCCATACGAGAAGCCAATCTTTCCATATCATATACATACATTAAATGCTCTTTGAGATTTTCTCTGAGCATGAAATCCTGGATCAATTTTGATACCGCCTGTTGCCTTTGATTGATCTGATTTACATCCAACAAAGGCATTTCGATCCATCTCTTTAAAAGACGAGAACCCATCGCACTTTGACATCGATCCATAAAATCCCATAAACTGCATCCTTTATCGTTAGAAGATTGACTGTTTACAAGCTCCAAATGATTTTTGGTTTCATAATCCATGATCAAATTAGCTTCTTTATTCATGCAGATTGCAGGTAAAAAATGATCGATATGCTGCTTCTGTGTTTCTTTTAAATAGCCCATCAACTGTGCCAATGTCATTTTTAGGACATCCGAAGCATCCTCTGAAAGTAAGACAAGATCTTTAGGATCAAGCTCTGTTTTTTTCTGATAAGAAATCGTGCACGTTCCCATTTCTTCCAATGCCTGTTTCCAGCGTTTATCTAAGTTCAAAGGACAGATGACTTCACAGACTTCCTGTTCCAATAATGCTTTTTGTAAGGAAACCAAAGATCGTTCTAACGTTTGATATTTTAATTCACCGGTGCTCAGTTCTGCATACAATATAACGATTTCAAAGCTGGATACCGTTACACTGGCCATATAGTTAGAAGCCTTTGCATCCTGATTTTCATCCATATAGGTTCCCGGTGTAATAATCTTGATAATCCCGCGATCCACCAAACCCTTCGATGTGGCCGGATCGGAAAGCTGTTCACAAATAGCTACTTTATATCCTTTTTTGATCAATCTTTGTATATAAGAATTCGCCGCATGATAGGGAATACCGCACATGGGTACTTTTTCTTCAACCCCTGCACTTCTTCCTGTTAAAACTAAATCAAGTTCCTGACTGGCCAATTTGGCATCTTCAAAAAACATCTCATAAAAATCACCCAAACGATAAAATAGAATGGGTTCCGGATTTTCTTCCTTTAGTTTTATATAATGCTGCATCATCGGTGTATATTTTTTTTCTGCCATGTACCTATTATAACAACTTTTAGTGCAGTTTTAAATTTTTCTGCGCCACAAAGTCAGGTTCAAAATCAATAAGATCCAATTTTTAAAAAAGCAATCTTAGAAAATCAAAAACATGAATTATAATAAGATTAGAAACAGTAAAAATATAACCTACTTTTTTAGTATAATATAAGTCAATAAAGGAGATTAACTATTAGAAATCAAGTAAAAAATCAAAAATTTTAAAAAGACATGACAAAAAGTCCTAACAAAAGGTCGATTGAAAAAATTATGGTCTGTAAGAAAATGGCTACCTCATTTTCTTAGGATCATAATCAACATTGTTCTTCTCTAAAAAGAAGATGATACGAACCAGTTTTCTGGCCACATGAGAAAGGGCGACCCGATGATGTTTGCC
>NZ_JAXKBY010000172.1:0-5725 GCF_036552745.1 Faecalicoccus sp. | reverse complement strand
GGGTGGATTTGCCACAGCCGCTTGGTCCTAGTAGAGTGACAAGTTCTCCTTTTTCGACATCCAGATCGATACTTTTTAACACCTGGTTAACACC
Source organism: Faecalicoccus sp. (assembly GCF_036552745.1). Taxonomy (NCBI): domain Bacteria; kingdom Bacillati; phylum Bacillota; class Erysipelotrichia; order Erysipelotrichales; family Erysipelotrichaceae; genus Faecalicoccus; species Faecalicoccus sp. The sequence continues at coordinate 5,631 of NZ_JAXKBY010000172.1, read as the reverse complement.
ATCATAGCTTTTACAGATGCCTCGAAACTCAATATAAGCCATTATGCTTTCCTCCCTTTCGTTGATTTGATTGCTTTGTTTTGAATCATCAATGTGAATGTAGAAATCAACAACGTTGTGATAAATAAGATCACAATGATTGCACTCGATGTCTGTCCTGATTTGGAAATTGTCTGGTACAGATAGATTCCTGCGGTTCTAAAGGCACTGCCGGCAATCATGTTGACAACAACGAAATCCGCAAAGATCATCGTAAATGCCAACATCATTGTGGAAATAATGCCTCGCTTCATCTGTGGGATCACGATCGTAAAAAAGGCATGCAGTTTGGAACATCCCAGGACCTGTGCTGCTTCAATCACACAACGAACATTCAAAGCACCAATCATATTTTTCAAACCACGGAATACATATGGCAAAATAATGATACAGTAAGCACCCACCAATAAGAAAATACGGTTCGAAAGAAAGCCTGGCTTGCCCGAATATAATGAAATGATACCGGCAGCTAAGATGACCCCCTGAATCGCATACGGGATATTACAAAGGATTTCAATATATTTTTCCAGCTTTGGTACATACAAAGTGATCACATACAAAACCAATAAGATCGCAATCGTACAGATCACAACCGGCACGATAGAAATCACAATGGATCTAAGTAAGGAATTGATAAAGGCGCCATCGGAAAAAATGCCGGCATAAAAGCTCAGGGTAAATCCGGTCGGCAATATATCCATCCATTCGGTAAAGACCGAATAGAAAAACGTCAAAGCCAATGGCAAAATCAAAAAAGCTGAAACCAGAAACAAGATCAAGCCATCCCACAAATGTGTTTTTATCTTCATGCGTTTGCACCTCGTTTCTGAAATTTATTGGTGATTAAAATGGAAATGACCATCAAGATCATCATGACAAGTGCCAAAGCACAACCAAACTCTTGATTTTGTACGACTTCCCCTACATATTGTTGCGAAATACGAATCGGTAAAAGCGCAATATTGTTGCTTAAAAGCGCATAAGCCGTTCCATAGGCAGCCAAAGAATTGGCAAATAACACCGAGAAGGTTCCTAGAATACTTGGCAGTAAAGAAGGAATGGCCACCTTAAACCAATAGTGAAAACTGTTTCCTCCAAGAAGTCCAACCGCTTCTCTCCATTCTTTTTTCAAACCGCCAAAAATCGGAAGCATCAATAAAGTAGCCATTGGAATCTGGAAGTAAATATAGGTCAAAAGCAGACCGTTGATCGTATATAGATCAAAATCAGCCAGAAAACTGATGCCATAGTTTTTCCCAATCAGCGTTAAGATTCCCACATTTCCTAAAAGAATCATAAAAGCGAAAGCCAAAGGTACACCGGCAAAGTTACTGGTGATGTTTAACACACTGTTAAAGATATTACGAATCTTGGGACTGGCCGCATTGGCCGCTTTGGCCGCCAAAAACGCAATCACGATACCGGCCAGAGCCGATACCACGGAAATCCAGATACTGTTCCAGATGGACTGCTGGTAAAGTCTTGTGGAAAAGATCTTCACAAAATGCTCCACGGTAAAACCACCGCCGCCGGTAGGTGTAAAACTTTTGATAACAATATTGATCAAAGGAAGGATCTCAAATAAAAACGTGATCACAAAAAAGGGAATCAAAGCCAATAAATAGACTTTACTGTTCTTCTTTGTTTTCGTCATGCAAATCCACCTCCAAATCTTTCATCTTTTCAGATGTATCTATCCCCAGTATAAAACAAAGCAGGGGTGCCATATCCAAAGTGGTCAGCTGTTTTTTTGACAAACCTGGCTGAACACGAGAATCCAGGATATACAATGCAGTATTTCTTTGACTGCTGCTATTTCCACCATGATAGCCCTGCTCACTCATGCCATGATCAGCTGCTACTACAACGCTATAGCCCTGATCTAACCACATCGGAATGTATGTGGATAACAGCTTGTCATTTTGAATCACGGCCTGGCTATATTCTTTAGAACCGGCGCTAAACTTATGACCGGCATCATCGATACCCATCGGATGGATCAATACAAAGTCATAGGTATCCTGCTTCATAAACTGCGCAGCCATCGAATATAAGTGAGAATCCGGAAAGGTATCTGCGTAGTAAAAAAAGCCTCGATCGATACAAGAATTTGAATCTTCATGAAGCATATCTGTGTCCTCATCAAACGGAGCTGAAAGATACAATTCACTGATCCAGTAATACGCTAACACAAGGCTTTTTTTATGCGCATTTTTCAACATTTGAAATAAATGCTTCTGGTTCGATAAACGAACGATTTGATTATTGGTAATACCATGCTCTAAAGCACTGACACCGGTAAAAATCGTTTCGTACATCGGACGAGAAGCGCTGGGAAGCTCTCCCAGCACTTCGTATTTCGCCGCTTTCTGTTTTTCAACACAATGTTCCAGATACCCTAAATGTTCTCTGGCATATTGGCTTTGTAATCCATCCAATAAAACAAAGACTGTTTTATTGGGCATAAGCTACTACTTCTTCCTGCCAGGAGCTGGATAGATCGGCAACAGCTTTGTCCCAAGCTTCCTGATCTTCAATAAAGCGAGCATTGGTGTATTGATCATCCGGCAACAAACTGGCCTTTACATCTTCTGGAAGCTCAACATCATCACGAATCGGACGGGCATATCCTTTAGCAAGATTGATTTGTCCTTCATCGGACAAGATGTATTCACGAGCTACCGCAGCAGCATACGGACGCTTTGTATATTTGTTGATGATCGTACAATATCCACTCTGAATGGCTCCATCGCTTGGAACAGATACTTCAAAGTTGGCATCCGGGTTATTTTCCATGATCTGAGAACGATATCCTAAAGAGTTGTAATCCCATAATACGGCAACTTCAATTTCTCCTTTTTCCAAACGTGCCACACTGGTATCTCCCATGTCCAAACGTCCTTCTTCGGCCAATGTCTTAAAGAAATCGAGACCTGGTTGAATGTTGCTTTCATCACCGCCAAACGCAATAGCTGCACTTAGCAGACCACTCTGTGCCTGTGTAGCTACGGAAACGTCACCAATTGTTAATGTGTAATCACCTTCCAAAACATCCTGCCAGCTCGTCGGAGCATCTTCTACAAGATTTTTATTGGTGATAAAGGTAATGGTTCCATAATAACCGATGATCCAGTCACCATCATCGTCTTTAGCCCAATCCGGAACAGAATCCCAATAGGATGTTTTATATGGTAAAGTAACACCCTGTTCTTCGGCTACCGGACCAAAAGACTGTCCCACATCACCGATTTCTTTAGTCGCATCGTTTGCTTCATTGGCAAACAAAGCAATTTCTTCCGCACTGGACATATCTGTATCGGTATGTTTGATACCATATTTTTCTTCAATTTCTGTCCATGTTTCTCCCCAGTTTGCCCATGTATCCGGCATACCTACAGAGTTTACTTCTCCATCTTCTTTTGCCTTTTCGGCAATTTCATCAAAGCTCATCGCATTTAAATCTACTGTTTCTGTCTGCCCTTCTTCCGCACACCCAGCTAATAAAGAACAAGCTAAAGCGGCACACAAAGAGCCTCTTAAAATCTTCGAGTTCATTGTTCTCCTCCTTATTCCGACAGTATTTAGAATAAACGATAAGCATTAAATACGAATCATGACAACGTTAAAACTGTGCAATATATTATTAACAATTTGTAAAATGAAAAGCTTTTGCCTACAATACAATTATGTGGAAACAAAAGCTTCGAATTTATAAAATTGAAAGAAAAGAAAGGCGTTATCTTCATAAGTATGCCAAGAAAAAAGAGCCTTGGATCGAACAGAAATTCGCTCAAAAAGTTCCAAAAAGCTACAATCGACTTTGGCATCCGCTTTTATCAAAGCCTTTGATCTGATCTTTTCCAAAGGCGTGTCCTGGATTGAAAAGACATACGATAAAGATACGTTTCAGCAAACAACATGGAAACGTAATCATAAAGACACAAAAAGAATTGCCAAGCACCATGTTCTGGGCGCCGGAATCAGTGGTGTAGGTCTTGGACTTTTAGGTATAGGTTTACCGGATATCTTTTTATATACAGCACTGTTATTTCGCAATCTGTATCAGATTGCCCTGCAAAATGGCTTTTCTTATGAAACCTCTCAAGAAAAGATCTTTATTCTTCTTCTATTGCAGGGAACCTTCTGTTCCGGCGATGAGCTATTCAACGTTTATCATAAACTCAACCATCGACAGCACCTCAAGTTAGAAGAGGAAATAAAGTGTACTGCTTCCATGATGTCACATACACTTTTGGCCTTAAAGTTTGTACAGGGAATCCCTTTAGTTGGTTCTGCAACCGGTGTCTATGATGCCTTATACATGCATCGATTAAGTGAATATGCACAAATTCAATACGAAAAGCGAAAATTTTATCATAATGTTGAACAAAAACAACATTAAAAACAAAAAAACTAAAATTTTTAGCACTTTACTATTTACAGTGCTAAATTTTTGACTATAATAATAAGTGTAATCAGGGTAAGGAACCTGATGAGGAAGAAATTTCATGAACAACGGCTGCGTAAACAACCGCCTAGGAAAAAATGGAGGCGATGTATATGAAATTCTATCCAGGTTTTAGATCATTTGATTTGTTTGATGATTTCTTTGATGATGATTTTGGTTTAACGACTTCGTCTCAATTGATGAAGACAGACATTTGCGAAAAGAACGGCAATTACGAATTAAGCATGGAAGTTCCGGGTATTAAAAAAGAAGATATTCAGTTGGAGTTAAAAGATGGTTATTTGAAGATTACCGCCAATCGTAACACCAACAATGAAGAAAAAGACAAAGATGGAAAGATCATTCGTCAAGAACGTTTTACCGGTTCTTGTTCGCGTAGTTTCTATGTTGGTGAAAACATTAAAGAAGAAGACATCAAGGCTAACTTTGACAATGGTGAATTAAAGCTCACCTTCCCACGTGACAAGCCAAAACAAGTCGAGGAAAAGAAGTACATTCCAATCGAATAAGATTTTCCAGGTGCGCAAGCACCTCTTTTTTTATGTTCCTTGTTCATTCCATATCCATACATTTTTAAGATCATCACAGAAAACCATATAAAAGTGTGATATAAATCACAAAATTCTCAATAAAAATGTGAATAGATAGAAAATTCTATTTTAATATTCTTTCAATATTACCTTTGCATATAAAAAGATGCCCATAACAGACATCTTTAAACATGAACAAAATAAGAGATTATTCTTCACTTTCTAATACACCGGATTTTTGATACAACACCCAGCGTGCAATATTTCCGGCATGGTCACAAATACGCTCTAAGTATTTCCCAACCAACAACAAATTGACAAGATTTCCCGGATCATCCACCTTGGCAGCCAGTTTATCTGTATAAAAATTCTTGGTTGCCAGATAAGCGGCATCGGCTTTATCATCCATTTTGATCACATCCTGCGCAACTTGTTCATCTCGGCTCATATAGGCATTTAACGCATTGGAAATCATGCCCTTGGCCACCATGAACAATTCGGCAATAGAATCATGGATCTCACTGTTGGCACTGTGATCCATTTCCCGAATTAAAGAAGCCACTTCCTTTTCCTGATCCATGATACGTGTTAAAT
>NZ_JAXKBY010000171.1:0-7886 GCF_036552745.1 Faecalicoccus sp. | reverse complement strand
TATGGAAGAATCTCTTTTCGGAAAGTTTCAATATCCTCTGGACGAACCTGAAAACGATCCTGTGGACGAGAATCGATCGTTTCTAATTCTTGGTCAACCCAACTGATACCACTTTCCGGAAAAACAACGCCATATCGGACGCCTTTTGTACGATTTCCTACGATCAATTCTTCCGGTTCTACACCGATTTCCAATTCATTTAACGCATTATATAATGCATACGCTCTTTTCATCTGAGCAGATTCACCTTCATGCTCCTTATATGTTCTTGTGATGATCAACGCCTGTTCGATACTCACATATCGAGGCTGTGAAAGCATTTTGTCTTTTAAAATTTGAATTCGATTTTCCATAGTGTGTCCTCCTAGTCTAAAACTTCGATTCCGTATTTTTGACAAAGCTTGCGATGAGCTTTTCCTAACGCATGATCGGTGATCAACCCGGTAAATTCTTCCACACGGGCATATTTATAATTTCCAATCTGACTGAATTTTTCATGATCGACAAGCATATAAGTCAGTTTTGATTGCTTCATGACCACATGTTTTGTCACTCCATCATTGGCCATATACGTATAAACGGCGTCTTCTTCCAAATCCAGTCCAACTACGCCCATAAATGCGATATCAAAATGAAAGTTTTCCAACATCTGATCAGCCAGACTGCCGACAAACCCATCTTTACCAAAGTCAAATTCACCACCAATGAAGATGACATTACTGTTGGAGTTGACCAAAATATTGATTACTTCCAATGAATTGGTCACTACAGTAATGGGAAGGTTCTTTTCGGCAATAATACGAGCCAGTTCAACGACCGTGGTACTGATATCTAAGAAGACAACACTGCCATCCTCAATTTTCTGTACAGCTTTCTGTGCTATCGTTTTTTTCTGTTCCGTATTTAGTTTCTTTCGTTGTGCTGCCGTTTTCCGTTGTACATTTTCTTTGACCGGAATAGCACCACCATAAATTTTCTTACATTTGCCTTCTTTTTCCAGAACGCTTAAATCTTTACGAATCAAATCTTCTGTGACCGAAAAACGCTCACTTAATTCTTTGACACGTACGCTTCCCTTACTGATCAGCTCTTCTACGATCAAGTCTTGTCTTTCTTCCACAAACATCTTTTATCACCACAACTACTATAACACATCAATAATAAATAATAAAGAAAAATAAACAACAATAATAAAAAATAAGAACCCGTTTCCAGGTTCTTAATCATGTACGCTGTCTTGTGTTGTTCTTATAATCGTTCCATCGTTTCCGTTGATCGTATAATCATATTCTGTCGATCCCTCTGTCACTTCGATCTCATAGAAGATACCATTTGGTTCTACATCACGATCGGCATCGGTAATCGTACCATCGGCATGATTAGATAGTGCGATCTCCTGTGCTTTCTGCATTCCGATATCGGTTGTATTATTTTGTGTATTGTTTTGTTCAGTAGACTGCGTTGATTGTTTTGGAAGTTCCTCTTTTTCAAATCCATTGATATCTCCAAAGCTTCCTACAGTAATCTCATAACGAGCATCCTCTGTAAGAATCGTAAACTCATACTCTGATAACAAGAACTCTTTTTCGCTTTTTTCTTCAATAATTTCCGCCTTTTCATCCGATACCCGATCTAATGCGATATCTCTTGCCTTTTCTAAATTGACCTGCAATCCAAAAAACAAAGAAACGCCAACGATCAAAACGACAACAACCAGAACAAGAATAAGGATAACTGATTTTTTCATAAAACCCTCCCTGTTATATATATTCTATCAGAACTTATTCGATCGCTCTATGATTTTTGCTCTTAAAACCAAAACTGCAGAATCAACTGGAAAAAAAACATAAAGACCCATATCACAAGCAATGAAAAACCTTCTTTATTTCTCTTATATTTGTGATACTCAATAGCTCTTATCACCACCAATAACAATAGAAATAAGATCAACAATGCATTAACAATATAAAAGGGAATCCAATGTGTTTTAACATTCACACAGATAAAAACCATTAAAGTAATAGTCAATATAACTTCTATGGTTTCCAAGTTGAATTGAGGCTTTCTTTTCATAATAAACCCCGCGCTTTCAACTTCATTATAAACTATATTGTATTTTTTTACACTCATATAAAAAAACAGGATATTATTGAATCCTGTTTCTACCTTATCTATGCAACGCAAAGCTTTACGTCTAAGTTTTTATTTTGTACCGAGGATTTCTGAAAACAACGAACGATCTGCATCAGCTGTTCAGAAACGGGCTTTTTCTGCACGATACGAATTTTTGTGCGGTCCTGGATCTTCACCAATGCATTATAAAGTGTTTCAAGACTCTCTTCGGGTTTATAATCCACCTGCAACAAGAGGAAAATTTCTTCAAGAGGACGATCCATCTCCTGAATACGATCTAATATAATGTTGATTCTTCTCAAATATATCACTCCTTTACTCTTTTATACTACATAGAATGAAAAATGTTGTCAAATTTTTGTTAAATATTTTCAAAAAATTTGTAAGCGATTACTTTAAAGAGGTTTCAAAATAAAAAATCATAGTGAATTAACTCCTCTATGATATATTAAATGCCACTTCTACGAATTACGGTCATGACTTTACCTTGTATTTCCGAACGATTTACCGGTCCTAATATTCGAGAATCTTTGCCGCCTTCACGCAAATCTGCCAATAAAAAATAGCATTGAGAAGGAACCTTTACCGGCAAAGAAATTCCACCTTCATATTTCCCTGTGGAATAGTAAATATCTGTTTCCATAACGGAATGACCGTTGATTTGTAAATAATGGTCCTCTGAAATATCAACTTCATCGCCTTCTCTTGCGACCACTCTTCCGACATAAGTTTTATCTTCCTTAGTATAGACAAGTACATCACCAATCTGATAAGTCTGATCAAGACGATAAAATAACAGTAAGTCACCGGCAGCTATCTTTGGTTTTATATCTTCATTTGGCATTGGCATAAGACCAAATAAAACACCAAACATTAGATATAAAATCAACAACATTGCCATTAGACGCATTCCAAAGAACTTTACTTCCGCCCATGCCTTTGATTTCTCTTCTCTTACTTTTTTTGGATGTTTACCGTGCCTTCTTGAAGGAAAACGATTGGATACAGCCTTTACAACCGGATCATCAGCCATCTTCTTTTCTCCTGTAAGCAATCACCAGTATGACCAATAGAATGAAAGCTGCGATACATAAAAACCAGCAGCTTTGCATCTGCGTTGTGTATTGTGTCTTGGTTTTATCTATGTTTTGTTTTGATCCGGTTAACTGATACGAATTGGAAAAATGAATATCCTCTGTTTTTTCTACAGAACCATCCTTATAAGCTATAACAGAAGCCGCAAAAGTATGATTCAAATCATAGTATACATCAACAGTAAGGTAATAGATTGCAGGATCGTATATAACCTGCTCTTGATGATCATTAATCTGTGAAATACGATAAAAATAAGTTCCTGTCGTATCAAAGATCAAATTCTTGAAGGAAACATACCCTTCATTTTCTACTGCTGTTTCAACAACATCCTCGGCTATGGCTTCCTTTTTTTCATTTAATGTTTCCAGTTTGAAACGATATACTTCTCTGGGAGGACTTTGCTTTGCATCCGCCAAGACGGAAAGGTGTGCCTGCAATCGAACTGTCAAACTATTCTCTTGCGCAAAAACAGGCTTCATAAATCCCATGGATAAGCAGATGGCAAAAACAATCAAAACAAGAAGACGTCTATTCTTTTTTAATTTATTTATCATTATGGCGCCTCCTTTTCTATCTCATTTAAAACACCAAACACAACGATACGATCATTTGTCGTGGCACTCATACAAGTTGATAAAGCAATGATTTTATCCGTAGATTTTACGTTCGATTCCAAATAGACCTTGGCATTCTCGTGGACAAAATCTTGAAAGGAATTCCTATGTTGTTGTATGGAAGCGATATGGTAGACATTAGATTCATATGCATCACACTCTAATGCCGCATACAATCGAATCGCAATCATCTTATCCGAAAGATACAATATTCCTTTCTGATGTTCTTTCAAGTACGATTGATCGAGCATTTTTGACAAATCCCCATACATAGCCCCATTTTCCATATGATGACCAAACGTCACATTGTAACTATCTGAAAAATCTTCCTGGTTTTGCGATGAAAGGAAAATGGATCCACTTAGCGCAAATTATCCTAATGGATCTTTGTTCAAGTACTCCATGTCATCCTTTCCCTGTAAAACAGGATAATCAATGTGTGTGTCATCCACGGTGATCCGGGCCTTGACATCTAGGTTTTGTTTTCTTAACTCGTCAAAGCCGGGGCTGTGAATGCCGTCCGGCTTATAACGAAGTAGACTGTCCGATACAAACGCATTATTATTGATTCGATAAATATCCCACAAAGAGTAAGCTCCATATGAGAAAAGCAGCAAGATTAATAAAACGGCAATTAGAGATAAAAGCTTATTCCCCAGCCTTGCGACACTTTCTGCAATCTTCATAGAATACAGCCACCTTAGAAAGGATCTTTATTCGACCAACTATGCATCATTTCTACGTCTTTTCTCCTGTACTTCGGTGCAAATACCACATGATACTTACAATTCCATTTCGTATGTGATAAACTGTGTAAGTCATCAGCATACTGTGACATAAAAGACCTCCTTACATCTTTCGTTGTAGCTTGCAGACCACATACGAATTATAATGCAAGGAGGCTCTTTTTTTTCATGATCTCTTCGCTTAAGCTTAGGCGGACCCTAGACTATCTAGAGGTTTTACTAGCCAAAAACAGAACATTCAAAACTTGAATGTTCTGCTTGCTCATTTTTAGTCATTTTCCCGGTCCATCATTCCGTACTTGTTTTAACGAAATGATATTGTTTTTTAGCCAATTCCTCTGATTAGATAAACGTGATCGTTGTTTTGTTGAACATCTTCAAAAACTTTTTGAAGTGATAAAAGTTCATCTGGTATAGTATTTATCTGCCTTAATTCAATCACGACATCTTCTGAAATATTCATCAATTCCTCTTGTAAAGATGTTATATCCTGCACCTTTGCTTGCTCTAATCGTAGTTTAGCAACAATATCACTGTATGCTTCTTCCAGATTTCTATAGTCATCTAAAGTAATTCGAACTTTATTCAATTTCTTCATCTCCTTCAAACTGTGCATTATATAAATTGTAATAGAAACCTTGTTTTTTCATAAGTTGTTCATGATTTCCGACTTCTACGATATCTCCATGATCCATGACGAGTATCGCATCGGCGTTTTTGATTGTAGATAATCGATGGGCAATGACAAAGCTGGTTCTGCCTTTCATCAATTCATCCATTCCTTTTTGAATCAAGATCTCTGTTCGTGTATCTACACTAGAAGTTGCTTCATCTAAAATCAAAATAGAAGGATCAGCTAAGAAAGCACGGGCAATGGTTAACAACTGTTTTTGTCCCTGTGAGATATTACTTGTATCATTGCCTAACATGGTTTGATATCCATGATCTAAGGTATGAATAAAATGATCGACATGAGCAAGTTTACAGGCTTCGATAACTTGCTGATCCGTAGCGCTTTGTTTTCCAAAGCGTAAGTTTTCCATAATCGTTCCTTCAAACAACCAGGCATCCTGTAAGACCATACCCACTTTGCTTCGAAGATCACTTCGTTTCATATCTTTAATATTTACGCCGTCTATATAGATGGCACCACTATTCAACTCATAAAAGCGCATCAATAATTTGACGATCGTTGTTTTTCCGGCACCGGTCGGTCCTACGATGGCTACCGTCTGTCCGGGCTTAACATACATAGAAAAGTTATGAATGATCGTCTTATCTGGTTCATAGCCAAAAACAACATTTTCAAAAGATACCTGTCCTATTGTTTCCTGGTTGGAAACTGGCGCTGTAGAATCCGGAAGTTGTTCAGGCTGATCCAGGAATTCAAAGACACGCTCGGCCGCCGCTGCGGTTGACTGCAACGTATTCATCGATTGTGAAATTTGGTTGATCGGCTGGGTAAAGTTACGTGTATAGGTAATAAAAGATTGTATATCCCCTAATGCAATCTCTTGTCGCATCGCCAAGTATCCACCTAAAATACATACACCGACATAACCTAAATTTCCGATAAACTGGGTTAACGGCATCATCAATCCGGATAAAAACTGGGATTTCCATGCGCTTTGATAAAGATCTTTGTTGTAGGTTTCAAAGGTTTGCATGCTTTGTTTTTCACCGTTAAAGGCCTTCACAATGATATGTGCCGAATACATTTCTTCAATATGACCATTGACGATTCCCAAGGATTTTTGTTGCTGCTTAAAATACGATTGAGAACGTTTCACAACAAACATCACAACGATAATGCTTAATGGTACGATCACAAGAGCCAATAAGGTCATCTTCCAGGATATGGATACCATCATGACCAAAAATCCGATCACACGAACCAGATTGCTTAAAAGTGAAGACAAGGTCTGGTTTAAGGACTGTACCAATGTATCAACATCGTTGGTAAAGCGCGAAAGAATATCGCCATGGGCATGTTTATCAAAATAAGAAAGCGGAAGACGATCGATCTTCTGATTCATTTCTTTTCGTAAAGAATACCCGATCTTATTAGATACACCGGACATCAAAAAGCCTTGTACATATTCAAAAGCTGAACTTAATGCGTAAATGGCACAAAGTATAGATACGATCTCAAAGATCTTATCAAAGTCTATACCACCGGTTCCCTGTACCTTTGCCATAAAGCCATTGGCAATCTCGGTAATGATATTCCCCATGATTTTAGGGCCGACAACACTGATTACAACGGAAACCACAGCCGTAATCAAACCAAGAATAAAACTAAATTTATAAGGAGCTAAAATGCGCACGATCTTTTTTAAAGAGCCTTTAAAATCTTTAGGCTTTTGTACGCTTTGTCCTCTTCCATGCATTGGGCTAGACATTTTCAAGCTCCTTTCCATTCATTTGTGAAAGAACAATTTCCTGATAGACTGAACAAGATTCCATCAATTCTGAATGCGTACCTTTTCCTACCATTTTTCCTTCTTCCAAGACAATGATCTGATTGGCATGAAGGATGGTGGAAACACGCTGTGCGACAAGAAGTACCGTGCTTTTCGTTTCCTGAATCGATGTATGCAGCTGCTGACGCAGCCTGGCATCGGTCTTATAATCCAGAGCACTAAAGGAATCATCAAAAATATAAATTTCCGGTTTGCGAATCAAGGCTCTGGCAATCGAAAGTCTTTGTTTCTGACCGCCGGATACATTGGTTCCCTGCTGGGCGATCGGTTCTTTAATCCCCTTTGGCTTGGCATCGACAAATTCTTTAGCCTGAGCAATAGCTAAGGCTTCATCCATTTCTGTTGCATCGGCATCCGGTTTGGCATACTTCAAGTTAGATTCGATCGTTCCTGCTAATAATACACCTTTTTGTGGAACATAACCGATTCGATCACGCAGGCTTGAGGCATCTACATTGCGAATATCTACACCATCCACACGAATCGTACCTTCGCTGACATCATAAAATCTAGGCACCAGATTCACTAACGTACTTTTCCCGGAACCTGTGCTCCCGATAAAGGCCGTTACTTCTCCGGGGCTGGCGGTAAAGCTGATATCGGTTAATACATCTTCATCGGCACCGGGATAGCGAAATGAAACATGATCAAATTCGACTTCTCCGCGTTTTGTTTTATCAAAATCCATCGGATGTTCGGGTTCAAATACGGTATTTTCTGTTTGTAGAATTTCATAGACGCGCAACGCACTGACGTTGGCTCTTGGGATCATGATGGCAATCATCGTGATCATCAAAAAAGCCATGATGACCTGC
>NZ_JAXKBY010000170.1:0-7052 GCF_036552745.1 Faecalicoccus sp. | reverse complement strand
CCTTTATTATATACGGAGTTTGTGAAAAAACAGAAGCGCTGGACATTGGCACAGCTGGTGAACTGGATGTCCGGTGCACCGGCCAAGCGCTTTGGCTTGGAAAAGATCGGAGCCATTGAGGTCGGTTATCGTCCGGATCTGGTTTTAGTGGATCTGGAACATGAAAGTGTGATCGATGCATCGCAATTTCTGTCAAAAGGGAAAAATACACCGTTTGATGGCTGGAAAGTATATGGCGCCATCAGGGAAACAATTGTCGGTTCTAAAACGGTGTGGAAAGGATAGAGTATATGGAAAGATTACTGATTTTAGAAGATGGCAGTTGCTATCGTGGAACTGCCTTTGGAAGTGACAACTTTCAAATTGGAGAATTGGTCTTCAATACTTCCATGACAGGGTATCAGGAAATTTTGACGGACAATTCCTATTGTGGACAGATCGTCATGATGACATACCCGTTGATTGGAAACTATGGAGTCAACCGTGATGATAACGAAAGTATCGTACCGGCTGTGTTTGGCTTTGTTGTAAAGGATTATTGTGATGAACCAAACAACTGGCGAAGCCAGGAAACGTTGGATATGTATTTAAAGCGTGAAAGTATTCCGGGTATTTATGGTATCGATACACGTGCGATTACGCGTAAGCTGCGCGATAAAGGAACGATGCATGCTACTTTGGCAAATGTGGATGCCGATGTGGATGCGATTGTAAAAATGTTACAGGAAACGGATTACCTGCATGATCAGGTGAAACGTGTCAGTTCGCAAAAGATCTTCCCGATTCCTAATCGTGGTAAAAAGGTCGTACTGATGGACTTTGGGGCCAAGCTTGGTATTGTCCGGGAACTATCCAAACGTGGCTGTGATCTGATCGTTGTACCATATGATACACCGGCGGATGTGATCATGGGCTTTCATCCGGACGGGGTAATGTTGTCAAATGGTCCAGGGAACCCGGAGGATGTACAGGTGGCCATCGATACAATTCAAAAATTGATTCCGCAAACGGTTGTATTTGGAATCTGTTTAGGACATCAGCTGATTTCTTTAGCCTGTGGAGCTAAAACGTATAAGTTAAAATTCGGTCATCGTGGAGCCAATCATCCGGTAATGGATCTAAAAACAGGAAAGGTAGAGATTACCAGCCAGAACCATGGCTTTGCGGTTGATATCGATTCTTTGAAAAACACGCGTCTGGAGATGACACATCAGGCGTTAAATGATAAGAGCTGTGAAGGAGTACGTCATAAAGACTATCCTTGTTTCAGTGTGCAGTTCCATCCGGAGGCCAGTGCCGGACCGTTAGATTCCGGACATTTATTCGATGATTTCATGGAACTGATGGAATAGGAGGATCACTATGCCTAAACGTCAGGATATACATAAGATACTTGTGATCGGTTCGGGACCGATCGTTATCGGACAGGCAGCTGAATTTGATTATGCCGGAAGTCAGGCTTGCCAGTCACTTCGTGAAGAAGGGTATGAAGTTATTTTGATCAACTCTAACCCGGCTACGATCATGACCGATACAACCATTGCCGACCGTGTTTATATAGAACCGATTACTTTGGATTTTGCCAAACGTGTTATTTATAAAGAAAGACCGGATGCGATTTTGGGATCTCTGGGAGGACAGACAGGTTTGAACCTGGTTGTCGATCTGCATAATGATGGTATTTTGGATGAATGTGGTGTAGAAATTCTGGGAACCGATCTGCATGCGATCAACCGTGCCGAAGACCGCGAATTATTCCGTGCTTTGATGCAGGAAATCAAAGAGCCGGTACCGGAAAGTGCCATCGTGCATACGGTTGATCTGGCCGTAGAGTTCTGTAATACGCATGGCTATCCGGTTGTTGTGCGCCCGGCTTATACCTTAGGGGGAACCGGCGGCGGTTTTGCGGATAATGAAGAAGAATTACGCGAGATTTGTGAAGCCGGATTGAAGATTTCACCGGTTGGACAATGTTTGATCGAACAAAGCATTGCCGGTTATAAAGAAATCGAATACGAAGTTATGCGTGATGCCAACGATAATGCTATCGTTGTTTGTAACATGGAAAACATCGATCCAGTGGGTATCCATACCGGGGATAGTATCGTTGTGGCTCCGGTGCAGACCTTGACCGATCGTGAAAATCAGATGTTGCGAAGTGCTTCTTTAAAGATCATTCGTGCTTTAAAGATCTGTGGTGGCTGTAACGTGCAGCTGGCTTTAGATCCGGAAAGCTTTAAATATTATGTCATTGAGGTTAACCCTCGTGTATCTCGTTCATCAGCTTTGGCCAGTAAGGCAACGGGGTATCCGATTGCCAAGATTTCAGCCAAACTGGCGGTTGGCTTGACCTTGGACGAGATCTTAAACCCGATCACAAAGACAAGCTATGCCTGCTTTGAACCGGCCATTGACTACATTGTCACAAAATTCCCTCGTTTCCCATTTGATAAATTCCCAAGTGCAGATCGTCATCTAGGAACGCAGATGAAGGCAACCGGGGAAATCATGTCGATCGGTCGTACCTTTGAAGAGTCATTCTTAAAAGCCGTGCGTTCCCTGGAAATGAAGGTCGATCATATTTATAAGGCTGAATTTGCTTCCATGGATCAGATGCAGCTGTTAGAAAAGATCAAAAACAGCGATGATGAGCGTATCTTTGCGATTGCCCAATGGTTACGTAATGGATTTGATATGTCAATCATCTTAAAAGAAACAAAGATGGATTCGTTCTTTATTCATCACATCAAACGCATCATTGATTTAGAACAGGAAATGATGGCGCACGTAAAGGATGTGGAAACTTTAAAGGTTTTAAAGAAAAACGGATTCTCCGATAGCTATATTGCGAAAAACTGGAATATGAGCGAAAAAGAAGTTTATGATCTGCGTAAGTCTAATAGCATCTTCCCGGTTTACAAGATGGTCGATACTTGTGCCGGTGAGTTTACCAGTGCGACACCTTACTTCTATTCCAGCTATGAAGAAGAAAATGAATCGATCTGTTCAGATCGCAAAAAAATCCTTGTTTTGGGTTCCGGACCGATCCGTATCGGACAGGGTGTTGAATTTGACTATGCGACTGTACATTGTGTGGAAACATTGCGTGAAGCAGGCTACGAAGCTATTATCATCAACAACAACCCGGAAACTGTATCCACGGATTTCTCTATCAGTGATAAGCTGTATTTTGAGCCATTGACAACGGAAGATGTCATGCATGTCATCGAACTGGAAAAACCATTAGGGGTAATCGTACAGTTTGGTGGACAGACGGCTATTAACCTGGCGGATTCTTTAGTGCAACACGGTGTTAAGATTTTAGGTACCTCTTTGGAAGACATTGATCGTGCTGAGGATCGTCATGAATTTGAAGCGATGTTACGAAAACTAGATATTCCACAACCACAGGGAGAAACCGCTGTTACGGTGGAAGAAGCTTTGGT
This sequence comes from Faecalicoccus sp., assembly GCF_036552745.1. NCBI lineage: Bacteria > Bacillati > Bacillota > Erysipelotrichia > Erysipelotrichales > Erysipelotrichaceae > Faecalicoccus > Faecalicoccus sp. Next base: position 3,606 of record NZ_JAXKBY010000170.1, on the reverse strand, counting down.
CATTGCACAGAAGATCGGTTATCCGGTATTGGTTCGTCCAAGCTATGTCTTAGGTGGACGTGCGATGGAAATCGTACATAATGATGATGAATTAAAGGTCTATATGGCCACAGCTGTTAAGGAAATCAGCCATGATGCACCGATTCTGGTTGATAAATATATCGTTGGAAAAGAATTGGAAATCGATGCGATTGCCGATGGTGAAAACGTATTTATTCCAGGTGTCATGGAACACATTGAACGTGCCGGTGTGCACTCCGGAGACTCCATCAGTGTCTATCCGACACAGATCATTTCCGAGAAAGTCAAAGAAACGATCATCGACTATGGAATTCGCATTGGAAAAGGGTTCCATTTCATCGGTTTGTACAACATTCAGTTTATCGTTGATAAGGATGAAAATGTGTATGTCTTAGAGGTCAATCCAAGATCCAGCCGTACGGTGCCATTCCTTTCAAAGATCACGGGTATTCAGATGTCCAATATCGCAACGAAGGCCATTTTAGGACACTCCATTGTTGAGCAGGGCTATACACCGGGCTATCATCCGGATGACAAGCATCATGTCTTTGTCAAAGCACCGGTATTCTCCTTTGCGAAGCTGCGCCATGTCGATACGGTATTAGGCCCGGAAATGAAATCAACCGGAGAAGCATTAGGATCAGATGTAAATCTGGAAAAAGCATTATATAAGGCTTTGGTAGCCAGTGGTATTTCGGTTCCGATGCATGGAAATGTGCTGTTGACGATTGCCGATGAAGATAAAAGCGAGGCCTTGAAACTGGCTAAACGCTTTGCGGATATCGGTTATGGAATCTATGCGACCAAAGGAACTGCTAAGCTGTTAGAAGAAAACGGATTGTTTGTACATCATGCCAATAAGATCGAAGAAGGTGGCGACAACAGCGTTGTGGAGATCATTCGCCATGGACGTGTCAACTTTGTGATCAATACGATGAGCAATAAGACTAATTCCACCAGCAAGGATGGTTTCCTAATTCGCCGTGTGGCCGCAGAGAACAATATTTCATGTATGACATCCTTAGATACAGCTGAAGCTTTAACACGTGTACTGGAGGCTTTATCCTTCTCTATGATCAGTATGAACGAGATGGGGAAATAAGCATGAAACAGGAAGTTGCCAAGATTCTTTCGAATATAGAAATTGCTAAAGATATATGGAAAATGGAACTGCAGACCGGTTTAGCCAAGATGGCAAAACCGGGGCAGTTTATTGAAATCGAGGTACCCCCGTTCTTTTTAAGACGACCGATTTCCATCAATGAAATTAAGGACGATTCGCTTGTCATCATCTACAAGATTTTAGGCGAGGGGACTTTACAGATGACCAAGATGCACGATACAATCGATATTTTTGGACCTTGTGGAAATGGTTTTCCTATCGAAAATAAAGATGTTTTATTGGTCGGTGGAGGTGTCGGTGTACCTCCGCTGTATGAGACGGCCAAACAATATTTAAAAAAAGGACATCAGGTTGATGTTGTGTTAGGTTTCAATGATCAAAGTCAGATTTTCTTTGAACATGAGTTTAAAGAATTAGGCTGTAAGGTACAGATTGCGACCATGGATGGCAGCGTTGGTACAAAAGGAACAGTACTGGATGCGATTCATGAACAGAAAATAAGCACCGATTTTGTGTTAGCCTGTGGACCTTTACCGATGTTAAAGGCACTGCAGAAGGAATATACCGAAGGCTATTTGTCTTTAGAAGCCAGAATGGCCTGTGGTATCGGTGCCTGCATGGGTTGTGTCGTTAAAGATACCAGTGATCATGCTTTACGTGTATGTAAGGATGGTCCTGTCTTTCCGATTCAGGAGGTCGTGCTATGATTGATTTAAAGGTAGAACTGCCCGGACTGCATTTAAAAAATCCGGTGATCCCGGCCAGCGGATGCTTTGGATTTGGTAAAGAATATGCCGAGTTATATGATCTTTCTTTGTTGGGAGGAATTGCGATCAAAAGCGCAACTCCAAAAGAACGCTTTGGAAATCCGACACCGCGTATTGCGGAAACACCTTCGGGTATGTTGAATGCGATCGGACTTCAAAATAAAGGCGTTGATTCGATCATCGAAAATGAGCTTCCTTTTTTGGCACAGTATGATACAGAAATCATCGCCAATGTAGCCGGAGCCACTGAAGAAGATTATGTCGAAGTCATTCGTAAGCTGAATGATCAACCGGTCGTAAAAACGTATGAATTGAATATCTCCTGTCCCAATGTAAAACATGGAGGTATTGGACTAGGAACCAAACCGGAGTTAGCAGCACATGTCACAAAGATGGCCAAGAAAGCAGCTTCAAAGCCAGTGTATGTCAAGCTTTCACCAAATGTGACGGATATTGTGGAAATCGCAAAAGCTGTAGAACAGGCTGGTGCGGATGGTTTAGTGCTGATCAATACATTGATGGGAATGCGCATCGATTTAAAGACAGGCAAGCCGTTATTAGCCAATGTGACTGGTGGACTGTCTGGGCCTGCTATCAAACCGGTTGCCATCCGTATGGTCTATCAGGTCGCTCAAGCCGTTCAAATTCCGATTATCGGTGTGGGTGGTATTACAAGCGCCAATGATGTATTGGAGTTTTTAAATGCCGGTGCCAGTGCGGTGGAAGTCGGTGCTCAGAATTTTGTGGATCCTTATGTATGTCCAAAGATTATCGAGGATCTTCCAAAAGTGTTGGAACGATATGGTTATGCTTCTGTTAAAGAAGCAATTGGAAGGAGTTTTAGAGATGAGTAAAACGATCGTTGCACTGGATTTTTCCAGTAAACAAGAAGTGATTGATTTTTTAAAACAATTTGATGAACCGGTATATGTGAAGATCGGTATGGAATTGACCTATGCCTGCGGCCTTGAAATGGTACAGATTGTCAAAGAAATGGGCCACCATATCTTTTTGGATCTAAAGCTGCATGATATTCCAAATACGGTCAAAGGTGGTATGAAAAACTTGGCTAAGCTGGGTGTTGATATTGTCAATGTGCATTGTGCCGGCGGTATCGCAATGATGAAAGCAGCCATCGATGGCCTAAATGAAGGGGCTGTGGATGGTAAACGCCCTTTATGTATCGGTGTCACTCAGTTGACAAGTACATCAAAAGAAGCCATGAACGAAGAATTAGGAATTCCGGGTGAAGTCATGGATTGCGTAATTCATTATGCGAAAAATGCCAAAGAAGCTGGTTTAGATGGTGTTGTTTGCTCCGTACATGAAGCAAAAGCTATTCATGAAGCTTGCGGAAATGACTTTTTGACTGTGACACCGGGCATTCGTTTAGCGGATGACTCAAAAGATGATCAAAAACGTGTAGCGACACCAGCCTATGCCAAAGAGCAGGGATGTGACTATATTGTAGTTGGACGTTCGATCACAAAGAGCGCCGATCCGGTAGAAACATATCATAAAATTGAAGAGATGATGAAATAAGCCGACAAACGTGAGGCCGCTGAAAAAATAGGAGATTTTAAAATCCAAAAAAATGAAAACAGTGAGAACATCAGAAAAAAATTCTGTCTCTCACTGTTTTTTTTGATAATGCTATAAAATCGGTTAAAATCAGGGGGCTTTAAACTCCTTTAT
>NZ_JAXKBY010000169.1:0-13441 GCF_036552745.1 Faecalicoccus sp. | reverse complement strand
TTCTTTATCTCCTTTTCCGTGAATTCGCAGGATCTTTTCATCATAATGAATTTGAGTGGTCGTAAGGGTACAAAGTTCACTGACACGCAGTCCACAGCCATAGAGTACCTCCAAGATCGTTTTTTCATAAATGCCTTTATCGCTTTGATCAAAAGAGGCAAAAAGCGTTTCTAAATCTTGTTTGGTACAGTAAACCGGTAAATGCTTACTTTGTTGAAAGCCACGGATCGAAACAGCCGGATCCTTGATCGTTGGATGATTCAATACCGTATAAGCATGAAAGCCCTTGATACACGACAGCATCTGATTCCCACTTGCCGCCGCATGTGTATCCATATACGTCATCAAAAAGTTTTCTACGATTTGTACATGAATTTGTTCCATATCCGTAATCGCATGATCATTTAAATACTTTAAATAGACATTCAAATTTCTCTGATAGCTCTCTATCGTATTCAAAGACTTATTTTCAATCACTTTTAGTTGCATGATGTAGTCATCATATGCTTCCCTGATATTCATAGTACTATCTTATCACTTTATAAAATAAGGTTGAAGTATCTTGCAGTCGCATCCCGATTCTTTTCGCGCTTCCATCAGTAAAGACTTCGCCACATTTTGATCGTATGCCACCTGCATACTTTGTATTTGAAAATGATACTGGTATAAAAGCTTACAGATATCATTGAAGCGATTTGGACGATGGACAAAATAAAAACGCCCGTTACTTTTTAAAAGACGAGAAGCATTTCTAATCAACTCTTCTAAAGTCAAATGCACTTCTACACGTCCATTTTGTCTGGGATCCATGGAAATATCAGGATGGGTCGCATCAACCTTAAAATATGGTGGATTGGATACGATCACATCAAAAGGTTCATCCTGATATTCCTGCACTCTACAACATACGATCTTGGTAGGATGCTTGAAAAAATGCTCAACATTATATCGTGCAACCAGACACGCTTCGTCAAAAACCTCAACACCAACAAGCTCTTTTACATCATATTGATCACACGCATATAATAAAGCACCATTATTACAGCCGATATCTAAAATTCGTTCTCCTTTTCGAATCGTACAGAAATTAGCTAATAATTTGGTATCGGTATTAAAGTGAAAATGCTTTGGATGTTGATATAAAGGACGCTCTTTGTCTAAGAAATAGTCCAGTCGTAAGTCACTTTTGTTGATTTCCATCTTTTAAAAGGTCACTCGCTTTCATAAATACTTGTTGATCCATCTTTCGATTCAGTTTGTTTAAGATCCAGTCTGTATCATGTTGCGGAACTTCGAAAATGGAAGGTTGATGCAGGATTTTCTCCTGATCTTTGATCGAACCGACATGAATTCCGATATGACGATATCCAATCGGTTCAAAATTTTCTTCGATCAAATTGGATACTGCCTGATAGATCAGTGGAAACTGATTGGTATATTGTCCTAAATTCTGGGAGCGAACGATGTTGTGAAATTCCGTATCACGCAAGGATACCGATACAAGCTGTCCCATCTGATGCTCTCGTATCATTTTATCGCATAAATGCTGAGTCAGATAACGAGCCTGAACCAAAACTTCATCCATTGTATAAAAATCTTGTTCATAGGTTCTGGAAAGAGAAATACTTTTACGTGTGCTGGAAACTTGGAGTTGATCGCTGCTCTGTCCATGCACCTTTTGTAAAAGCGCATAACCGTTTCTTCCCAGAATTTGAAGAACCAGACTCTCGTTTTTCTTATCAGCAAGTTCACCAATCGTTGTAATTCCCTTTTCCTTTAACAAAGGAACAGTTTTCTTACCTAATCCGACAATAGCTTCGATGGGTAAAGGATAAAGCTTTTGTTCAATTTCGGCCTTTCTTAAAACTGTAATACCTCTTGGCTTTTTCATATCACTGGCCATTTTTGCCAGAAAACGAGTCGGTGCGACACCGATAGACACACTCAATCCCAGGCGCTCAATCAATTCATCCTGAATTTCAAAAGCTAAATCCAAAGGGCGCTTATAACGTGCAATAACGTCGGTCACATCCATAAAACATTCATCAATACTACAAGGTTCTAAAAGCATCGTGTATTGACGTAAAAACTCAAAAAACTGAGCGCTGACCGATCGATAGTATTGATAATCTCCCTGAACGATGATCAAAGAAGGACACTTTCGTAAAGCTTCATAGACCGGCATAGCTGAATGCACACCTTCTTTTCTGGCTGCATAATTGGCCGTAGATAATACACCTCGCTTGGAAAGTGAACCAACCGCCATAGGATTGCCTTTTAAAGAAGGATTTTTCAACTCTTCACAGGAGGCAAAAAACGCATTCAAATCCACATGAAACAACACTCTAGCCATGCAGGATCTCCTGAATACGCTCTTTTAACTCCAAAGCCGCATTTTGAGAACGAGAACTGATCTGTCCGCTTGTCATCATCGCCAGTTCGTCGATTGTTTGTGAAGCATTTAATGACTCCACTTTTGTCTGACTTTCTTGTCCAAGCACTTCTTTTACTACACGATAATGCGTATCGGCCCAGGCCGCAACACTGGCTAAATGTGTGATACAAAGAACCTGATATTGTTTTGATAAGGCATGCATCTTTTCTCCCATCTTAAAGGCAACCTTCCCGCTGACACCGGTATCGATTTCATCAAAAATCAGTGTCTGCGTATCTTCTTTGGAATGAAAGACCACTTTTAATGCCAACATCAAACGAGAAAGCTCTCCGCCGGATGCCGACTGTTTTAAAGAAGTGAAAGGTTGTCCGGGATTCATAGATACCTGAAATTCAATATCATCGATTCCCGTAGCACCGGCTGATTTGGGATTGCAGGCCACCTGAAAGCGAGCATGTTCCAGCATCAAATCTTTGAAATGTGTTTCTAAGGATGTACTTAATTTTTTAAAGACACGTTGTCGCTTTTGTGATAGTTCCAACGCAAGCGTATCATAAGCTTCTTTTTTCGCATCCAAATCTTTTTTCAACTTTTCTAAGAGATCCTCACGATGCAAAATCAGATCGATCTGATCCATGATTTCCTGTTTTCTTTGCGCCATGGCTTCTAAAGAACCGCCATATTTTCGAATAGCTTTTTTTAATCGATACTGCTGATCTTGTAACTGATCCAGATTTTCCGCATCCTGCAAGATACGATCTTTCTCTTTTTTTAGTTGTTCCGATATTTCCATGACTTGATAATATGCATCATGAACATAGCTTTCGGAATCAGTAAATGTCTGGATTGACTGCAGCTTTTTATAGAATGTGTAAAGTTGATCGCTTAAACCATTCTCATGATCCAATAGATAAATGCACTCGGATAAATCTTCAATTGTTTTTTGAGCGCGCGATTGTTCTTGAATCTTATTTTGCAGCTGGTCATATTCTTCCTGCGGCATCCAGATTTCTTCAATTTCATTGAGTTGTGCTGTATAAAGGTCTAATTGATCTGCACTCAACTGTTTTTCCTTGGTATCAGAATATGTCTGTAAAGCCTGATGATAGAGATGATAAGCTTCTTTTGTCTTTTTTCTTAAATCAAGTGTCTGTGCATATTGATCCAACAAATCCAGTTGAACAGAAGAATCCATTAAATAAAAGGTATCTTGTTGCGAATGAATATCAACGATCTGAGAAACAATCTGGCGGACAAAATGATTGGTCGTGATCTGCTGGTTAATACGAATCGTGCTCTTTTGTTGTTGGTTGATGGTTCTTTGGATGATCAAAACATCATCAACTTCAAAACCATTGTCTTCCAACTGTTGGCAAACGGCCGGGGAAGGTTTGCTTAAAACCATCTGTAAGATACATTTTTCTTTTCCCTTGCGGATGATATTCCCCTGAATACGATTTCCCATCAGATAACCGATCGCATCGATTAAAAGGCTCTTTCCGGCACCGGTTTCCCCGGTTATAACGCTCATGCCTGTATTATAATCAATCAACGCCGATTCAAATAGTATGTAATCCTTTACCATAAGCTGTTCAATCATTTTGTCACCTTCTTCCTCTCGCATAAAGCATATATTCCTGGTTGCCGTGACGTCCCTGAATCTGACTTTTTTCTACGACAACATCTTGATATGTTTGTAAGACAAAATGTTTTATGTCTTCCACGATCTTATTTCTTATCTTTTCACTTTTTAAAACACCTTTTGTATTTAAGTATTGCGGGCCACATTCAAACTGTGGTTTGATCAATATAGCACAATGTTCAGGCTTTAGTTTAGAAAATACCGGTTCTAATATGGTCTTACAAGAGATAAAACTGACATCCATACATAGAAAATCAATCGAATCTTCAAACCAGGAAGTTTCAATATAACGAGCATTACGCCCCTCCATTTTGATCACACGGGCATCCTGATCTAATAAAGGATCCAGTTGTAAATGACCAACATCCAGGGCATAGACTTTTTTAGCACCTTTATCCAGACAAACCTGGGTAAAGCCGCCGGTACTGGCACCAATATCCAAACAAATCTGATTTCTAAGATCGATGGCAAGAGAATCTAAACAACCCTTTAGTTTATAAGCCCCTCTGGAAACATAGGTATCCGCATCATCGATTTCAACCGAATCGGATTCTAAGACCAGAGTACTAGGCTTTGAAATCACTTTTCCATTGACCTTGACCTTGCCATCCTTAATCAAATCTTGTGATTTTGTGCGTGTTTTTCCTAACGCAACACAGGCTACATCCAAACGCACCTTATTCATGAGCATCAATTTCCTTAAACAACGACTCCAGATCGATATGCTCTTTTTTGCGTAATGCACGAATTGATCCATGTTCGACAAAGTGATCTGAAATTCCCAAAATATGGATTTTATTTTTATATTGATTTTGGAACTCCAGAATGGCACTGGATAAACCACCTATCGTTACATCCGTTTCAAAAACATAGATTGGCAAATTCAAATTCAATAAAGAAGTTAAAAGATGTTCGTCGATGGGTTTAAAGAAGCGTGCATTGACAACAATCATCTCATATTCATTTTCCTGCACCGTATGTTCTATGCGCTCTACATCCGGCCCATAGGCAATGATGATTCCCTTTGGATGTAAACCAAACTGTTTCTTGGTCCATGATCCAATCGGAATCGAGTCAAAAGTGATCGCTTCCGGAACCATGGCCTGTCCACGTGGATAACGAATACAGAAAGGTTTACCGGATGTAAAAGCAGTATATATAAGATCATACGCTTCTTTGGCATCTTTTGGCTGCGAAAGAATCAGATTAGGAATGCTTCGTAACATCGCAATATCAAAAACACCCTGATGGGTCTCCCCATCATCACCGACAAGACCGGCACGATCAATACCTACAACAACCGGAAGATTCATACGCGCCAGATCATGGTTCATCTGATCATAAGCTCTCTGAAGAAAAGAGGAATACACGCTGACAAAAGGATGCAGTCCGCCTAAGGACATACCGCAAGCCATCGTGATCGCATGTTGTTCGGCAATACCACAGTCAAAGAATCGATCAGGAAACATCTTCGCAAACTTCATCAACTTGCTTCCCTGTGCCATAGCCGGTGTGATCGCAACGATCTTTGGATCCTTTTTGGCAAGCTGTATCAAGGCATCGCTGATGATCTGTGACCAGCTTTTTTCATTTGGCGGCAGCTTCATCAAGGACTGCCCGGTCGCAATATTAAATGGCGATACACCGTGCCATTTTCCCACCGTATCTTGCTCGGCAAAGCTGTATCCTTTTCCTTTTTTTGTTCGAACATGCACAACGATCGGTCCATCATGTTCTTTGGCAGTTTCAAAAACCTTGATCAATTCGGCAATATTATGCCCATTGACCGGTCCCATATAGTCTAAGTTAAATTCTTCAAATAAAGGTGCATCGATCAACCCTTTTTTTAAGCGATCTCGAAAAGCCGTCATAAACTTTAAGGTTTCTGTCCCAAATTTATTATGATCCAGACTTCCCTTTACATCCTGTTTTACATTTCGATAAACACGTGAGCTGCGGATCGAGGTAATCCGTTTTTCCATGCCACCATGATTTTTGGAAATAGACATATTATTGTCATTAAAAATAATGATCATCTTTCGCTTTTGTGCGCCGATATCATTTAAAGCCTCCATGCTCATACCACTGGTAATCGCTCCATCTCCAATCAATGCTACGACATTATAATCCTGATGTAAGATATCTCTTGCCGCTGCATAGCCTAAAGCCGCACTTAAAGATGTCGAGGAATGCCCGGCTTCCCAACAGTCATAAACACTTTCCTTGCGCTTTTGAAACCCAGAAAGTCCATCTAATTGACGAAGTGTAGGAAATAAAGTCGATCGTCCGGTCAAAATCTTATGTACATAGGCTTGATGCCCCACGTCAAAGATCATTTTATCCTGTGGTCCGTGAAATACATAATGCATGGCAATCGTTGTCTCTACGATACCTAAATTGCTGGATAAATGGCCGCCGGTCTTCGAAATCGAATGAATCAAAAAATGACGAATGTCCTCAGCCAAAGCATTTAATTGTGGTATTGTCAAAGATCGAATCTGATCCGGTGATTCAATATCGTATAGACGCATAGCTTTTTACCTCTTTTCTTTTAACAGGTTCGATGAATTAAAAAATCTAAGATTTTCTGAAAGGATGATGTGGATGTTGATAAATCATTTAACAAACTTTGGATTTGTTGATCCAGCTTTGTCACTAAGTTTTGTGATTCTTCTAATCCTAATAGCGATACCGCCGTCAATTTATTATTTTTCGTATCACTTGTCGATTTTCCTAAAGCAGTGGCAGAACTTGTTACATCTAAAATATCATCCTGTACCTGAAATTGGATACCTAGATGCACTCCAATTTCTTTTAAAACTGGTATATCCTGTTCTTTATCTGCTAAAATAGCTGCACATACCATAGGCAATGTCAATAGCTTGGCAGTTTTATACACTTCAATTTCCTGAAGATCTTCAAAATGTGCATCGGTTAGCGTTTCTGCTTTCATATCCAAATCTTGTCCGTAGATCATTCCATCGATTCCGGCATATTCACTAAGTTTAGAAACCAGAGCACATTTCTTTTCTGATGAGCACTGGGATTCCAATACGACTTGAAACGCTCTAGTTAAAAGTGCATCGCCGGCTAAAACAGCAGTTGCCTCATCATAGGCTTTATGGCAGCTTGGTTTTCCCCGTCGTAGATCATCATCATCCATACAGGGCAGATCATCATGAATCAAAGAGTAGGTGTGAATCATCTCAATGGCACAGCCACAGGGATAGCCTAACTGTTCTTTAAATCCATAGTCTTTTAAAAGACTAAATAAGATCAGCGGACGAATACGTTTTCCTCCATTCATCAATGAATATGTCATTGCTTCTTTGGTACGTGAAGGAAGACCAACTGTAGCTTGTTGGCGCAAATAATCTTCAAAGTCTTTATTGTTCATCGTTTGTCTCCTCTTGTTGGTGTAACAACTGATCCATTCGATCTTCAAAGGTCTTTAACTGATCTGAACATTGTTTGGAAAGTTTTAATCCTTCTTCAAAGAGTGACATGGCCTCTTCTAAATCCAGATCATTTTGATTTAACGCATTTACGATTTCATCCAATCGCTTCATGGCTTCCTGAAATTTTAATTTTTTTTGTGCCATAGCTCCTTTTCCTCCTTATCTGTGACGCTGACATGAATACAGCCATCCTCTACCTGCAGCTGCAACGCATCTTGTTTTTGCACCTGTTGAATACTTTTGATAATGTTGTTGTCCTTTGTCGCAATGGAATAGCCGCGGGATAATGTCTTTAAAGGACTAAACGCGTCCAATAATGCCGCATTCTTTTCCAATTGCTGCTTTCTGGACCGCTTAAATTGATGCATGCGCTCTTCTAACTGCTGCTCTTTATACTGCATCGAAGTGAAGGCAAATTCCATCTTCTTTTGAAGCTGGTAAGATATTTCCTGTTTTCGTTGATGTAGGATTTCCTTTCTGGAAATCCATTGCAAGGCCGTTTGTTCCAACGCCTGATGCATAGAATCCAGTTTCAGTTGTTTTTCATAGGCCCAGGAAAGTGGTTCTTTTAAATACGGATTTTGTTGAAGCAGCTGATATTGTTGCCGATAGCGTTCAAAGATATGTTTCATGGATAGCTCCAGCTGTTTGGTTTTCAAGGTTAACTGTTCAATAATTTCATGTTGATCGGGTGTTATCCATTGTGCCGCTGCTGTGGGAGTTACTGCACGATGATCACAAACCAAATCACATAAAGTCGTATCCACTTCGTGTCCTACTCCACTGACCGTATAGGTTTTACACTGATAGAGAGTTTTGACAAGTTCTTCATCATTAAAACAAAATAAATCCTCAAAGCTTCCCCCACCACGAATGATGAGTAAAGCATCATACCCTTTTTGATCCGCCTTTTGTATTTGTTTGATCAAGGAAGCCGGCGCCAATTTTCCCTGTACATAAGCCGGATACAAGGTTGCCTTCAACATCGGCCATCGTCTTTGGATCGTTTTAAGCGCATCCTGCAAGGCGGCTCCTTCTTTAGCCGTAATGATGGCTACATGTTCAAACCATTCCGGTTTTTCTTTTTTACGACTTTGATCAAAGTATCCTTCTTCCAATAATCGTTTATAGCGCTTCTGGTATTCTAAAAACAAAGCGCCCATTCCATCTTGTCGAATACGCTTGACATAAAGTTGTAAGGAGCCTCGCACTTCATAGACATTGACACTTCCCTGTACTTGTACATTCATGCCCTCATTCAATGAAAAATCCAGATGTTTGACATAGCTAGAAAACATCACACAACTCATTTCTCCACGGGAATCCTTTAAGGAAAAGTAATAATGTCCAGAACGATGCTTTGTCAGATTGCTGATTTCTCCCTGAATCCATACGGTTGAGAAATCAAAGGTTTGCGTTAAGATGACTTTGATTCGCTGCAATACGGAGGAAACAAGGACAACGCGTTCTTCTTTCATAGCTGATCCAAGATTCCATTGATCAGCTTATAACTGGAATCATCACAATACGCTTTAGCCAGGTTGATAGCTTCATCGATGACAACAGCTTTGGGTGTCTGGATCACATAGAATTCCTGATAGGCCATCAGCAAGATCGTTTGTTCCAGAAGACTCAACCGATCAAAGGTCCAATCATCCCGCAGGCGAGATTCGATATCCTTGCGATAGGCAGTTTTTTTATCCATCAAATCAATGGTCAAAGTGTATAAAAAAGGATCGATCTCATTTTGCCCGTGCGTACACTCAAACAAAGCTTTCCGGATATCCTTTTTTAAAAGAAGGTTTTGATAAATAGTTTCTAAAGCAATTACTCGTTGTTCATGTCGATTCATTTTGGTTCCTGTCCTTTCTTATAGGGCACTCTGGCGCTCGGTACAACTTCACTGGCCGAAAGCCCATGTACATCTTGATCATCAAAAAAGATATTAGCGCCAAAGCTTTTTAAGATAGTTGCTTTATTGGCACCTTGTAAGAAGAAGACTTCATCTACATCAATATTCCATTTTCGTAATGTTTTCAACACACGTCTTCCACTGTTTTTATCTCTTGAGGTTACAATAGCAGTACGAATCAGTTGATATTCTCTTGTGTTTTGTTGCAGATTGGCAAGACATAACAAGAATTTTGCCAAAGGACCTTTTTTTAAAGCCCGATCCTGATTTTCTATCTCGTTTTTCACAAACGCATCTAAGCCTTTTTCCTGAAAGATCTTTTCACTTTCCGCCGAAAACAAAACCGCATCGGCATCAAAGGCGATACGAATCTGATCATTATCAGTACGATAAATTTGATCCGTGTTATAAACAAGACCGGCCGCAAAGCCATTATTGATCGCATCACTGACATCAAACTCATTGGAGGATAAAAACAAATCCACGCCAAAGGCCTTTAAGTAACGCGAAATATTCTCTCCACCGCTCATTGCCATTCGATTGATATCTAAACCATAATGATCTAAAGAATTAATGATTCGTAACGATGTCTCAGCCGAGTTTCTGGACATGACGATGACTTCCACCAGCTTTTTACCGGTTTTTTCATTGATCGATAGTAAATTATTAACTAATGTAAAGCCCGTTCCCGGCTCTAAAATCTCATCCTCATGGGATAATTGATATTCACGATATGCATCCAGTCCCTGTGTTTCAAAAACCTCGTTCTCCTTTTCCAGATTGAACAAAGCACGGCTGGATATGCCCACTACAAGATATTCATCAAATGATACTGCCATAGTTCTCCTTTCTTTTTAAAAAAAGGAATCCGAAGATTCCTTAAAAGATAAATCCGACAACCTGTACCTCAATGGAGGAAGGCTGTAAACCGGTCATATAAGAAATACTTTCAAAGATCTTGTGTTGAAGATTGGCGCAAACATCAGAAACGTTTGCCTTGTAGTTAATTTGAACAGGAATGTTCATTGTTAATTGATTATCATGAATTTCCGAAGACAATGTATTGGAATTACGCAAGCGTGTCGTTTCTGCCAGCTTTACGTTTTCATCCTCTTCGATCACGTTTAACGCAATGGAAGTAAAAACACTTTTATTTAAACGTACAGTTCCCAGATTACTGCTGTTTTCTAATGTGATATATTCTTGTGCCATATCAATCACCCTCATTTCTAACAACAATTATACCAAAATTCAAGCATTACTGAAAGTCCTTTATCCCCAAAGCCTATAAGTATTTTCGACAAGCTCTTTCTGTTTCTGTAACAAAGACAATGTTTCATCAATATCATGGTGAAGCTGACTTTTTAGTGCATCGATTCCATCAAAGCGCTGTTCGGGACGAATGCGATCGATAAAGAATAAACGCAAAGTTTGTCCATATAAATCACCATGAAAGGAAATCAGATGGGCCTCTATACTCATATTTTTATTTTTAAATGTTGGATTGGTGCCAATATTGATCATAGTTGGATAAAGCATGCCTTTATAGTGGCTAAGGCCTGCATAAACGCCGCCGAAAGGTACGATAAATTCTCTGGACAGCTTTAAATTGGCCGTCGGAATCTGCAGTAAAGAAGTCCCACGATGATAGCCATGTTCAACTATTCCATCGATCGAGTACCCATAGCCCAGCATTTGGGCCGCATCGAATACTCTTCCCTCCTTTAAGGCAGTTTCAATGCGCGTGCTGGAAATCTTTTCGATCGGATCTAAGATCGCATCAACCACATGAACGGAAAAAAGATCTTGTTTTAGAAGCGTCTCAGTATTTCCTTCATTCTTGATTGCATATCGAAAATCAAAACCACAGACCAGTGATTTAACATGCAGATTGGAAAGAAGCGTATGAAACTGCGATGTATCTAACGAAGCAAAATCTCTGGTAAACTTCAGAATATAAAAAGCATCGACACCCATATGGCTGGCCAGCTCGATTTTATCCTCTAAAGGCGTGATATGTTCAATGACTCGTGTAGGATGAAATAACACCCAGGGATCGGGATCAAAGGTAATGATGGCACTTAACAGTCCCAGCTTTTTTGCCTCTTCTTTACAAGCCTTTACCAAAGCCTGGTGTCCCTTATGAAAGCCATCGAAAAAACCAATACAGGCAACACTGTCTTTCAAGTGTGGTAATGCGTTATGATCAATCGTATATACCTGCATTACCATAACCCCCTTTTAGATGCATATAAATCACCATCGACTCTTTCATAAATGGCAAGCGACTTTTGTTGATGATAGATACAAACCAGATCCGATTTTTGATTTGAAATGCACAGCTTTTTACCATGTAGCACATCTTGTATATCGTTCATATCAATGCGTGGAATGTGGGAAAGCAAATCCTCGATCGGATAAAAATGGGGCAAGGCTTCGATTTCTTCCAAACTTTGTGCCTGCTCAATGGAAAAACGACCCACACGTATGCGCTCCAGGCTTTTCATACACCCTTCATTATTTGTCTTTTTCGCAAATTCATAACAAATGCTTCGAACATAAGTACCGCTGGAACAATGCACTTCAAAAGTTAGATCTTGCACATTTAAAGCACGAATCGAATATATTTCGACATCCTGATAGATTGGTTCGATCTCAATATTTTGTCTTTGATATTCCATCAGTTTTTTGCCATGGATCTTCTTTGCGGATGTCATCGGTACAAGCTGAGAAATCTTGCCTTGAAATGTTTTCAATACCTCTTCAAAATCAAAGTCTAAGTTCACTTCTTTTTCCTGTGTAATATTTCCAAAGACATCCATGGTATCCGTAGCATATCCCAGTTGAATACCGGCTCGATACGTTTTATCAGTATCGTTTAAAAATTGTAATATCTTACAAGCTTTTCCTACCAGTACCACTAAAACACCGGTAGCCTGTGGATCTAAGGTTCCTGTATGTCCAATTTTTTTGGTTTGTAAAATTTTACGTAATCGATTGACCACATCATGGCTGGTCATGCCTGCCGGTTTATTTACGATCAAAATTCCATCCATTTCATCACCTTAGTCCATTGTACTTATTTTTAAATTGTTATGCAAATGATATAATGCCAAAGAAAGAAAGGAAAACTTTATGAAAATTCAGTCTGTGTTACGTGCGATCCGCAAAGCGGATCAAGACTTTGGTTTGATAGAAGACAACGATAAGATTTGTGTGGCCCTCAGCGGTGGAAAAGACAGCATGTTGTTGTTTGTCGCCTTATCGATGTATCAAAAATTTGCCCCTCATCCCTTTTCACTTTGCGGAATTCATGTTGATGTAGGTTTTGAAGACTTTGAGCATGAAAAGATGAAGGATTTTGCCAAGCAATATAATCTTGATCTTCATATCGAAAAGACAAAGATTTTTGATATTCTTAAATTACACCCCAACAACAAAGGAAAGATTCAATGTTCCCTTTGTTCCACTTTAAAAAAGGGAGTATTGTTTGATAAAGCCAAAGAGTTTGGCTGCAACAAGATTGCCTTGGGACATCATGGCGATGATGCGATTGAAACCTTATTGTTGAATATGGTACACGGCTCAAAGATTGCCACTTTTCAACCAAAACAGTATATGTCACGAATGGATATGTTTATGATTCGACCGATGATCTATTTAAAAGAACAGGAAATCATTGATATTTGTAAAAATAATGAAATTCCGGCTGTACGGCGAGTCTGTCCTAATGATGGAGTGACCCAACGTCAGGAAATGAAAGAACTGCTCCATCAATTTTATCGAAAATATCCACAGGCACAGGATAACTTCCTGCATGCCTTATCCAACTTAGAACAAGTTTCTTTATGGGGAAAAGACAAAACCGGCAGCTAGCCGGTTTTCTTATTGTTGTTCATCACAGAAATACGTAGCTTCCATATCCGCCGTACTCAAGGCAAAGGCCAATGGAAAATGCTCAAAGGTATAGCCGACATTTTTAGCCGGATCGTCATTGGAAAAGCCCATATGATATCGAATCGCAAAGGCTTCTT
>NZ_JAXKBY010000168.1:0-5372 GCF_036552745.1 Faecalicoccus sp. | reverse complement strand
CCCAGTCCTTTGTTGTTGGAAGCGTTTTTGGAATATTTAAAAGTGGTTCAGGACCAAAGAAATTCTGTCTTTGCTTATGGTTGTTTTGTATTAAAAGAAATCTTATGTGCAGAAGGTATTCAGCCATTTGTCGATGGTTGTACTCTTTGTCATCGAAAAGATGCTTTAGAAACGCTGAGTATCAAAGAAGGTGGCTTTTTATGTCATTATTGTAATCAAAATGGCATAAAAATGAATAAAGCGGACATGAGAAAAGTTTATCTTTTATTCAAGGCATCTTCGAAAAATATCGATGTTTTAATTGAAAACTGTCATTTTGAAATCAAAGACTGCATCTTTTGGGCGGATTGGTATGAACGATTTGAACAAACTCATCTGGCTGGTTTGAAATTTTTAAAGACAGTAGTTGACTTATAGAGAAAATAGCTTTATGTAAAGCATATTGTAGAATTGAATCAGATTTTGTATAATGTTAAAAGAATGCTTGGGAGGATCTTATGGCAGAAAAATTATCAAGAACAAAACGGTATGAAGATTTAAGAAATCGGCTGGATGAAGAAACGACAGCTGCTCAGGAAGATAAAATCAATCAACAGACAGGGTTTGCACGCTTATCCAGAACACAACACAAGGCGTTGGCACATGCCAATGATTTAAATGTGTCGGCAGTCCCTTCCAGATCATCTGCACAAGAGGCGACTAACAACAACAGCCCGGTCATGGAAGATCTGTTAGGGGAAGTGAAACGCTATAACATTGATCAGGGAAATCGTATAACGGATGATACACAGATCAACATTTTGCGTCAGCTGGATCAAAAACCTTCTTCTATGCACAGAAATACGCATATCGTACCAATGGAGGAAGAAGAAACCGGCGGTACAATGAAGATCCAGAAACCGGAAATCGAACAAGATGTGGATGGTGTGGCTACCTATATGCCATATCAGAAGTTGACGCGTATCAACCCTATCCAGACAAAACCGGAAATCGTAGAAGAACCGAAAGTCGGTATGGAAGCTTCCGTACAAAGCTATGTGGCGCAAGAAGATGAGGACCAGTCACCGGAAGCAACTTATACGAATATTGTTCTGGGAAGTCAGGATATTTTAGCGGACGATACGGCAGATACCGATCATTTAAGTCTCTTCGATACGACAAAACCTTCAAAACAAGAAGAGGTTTTAGAACAGCCTAAAAAAGAGGCACAGCCAAAACGAACAAAAACACATAAGGCTAAAAAATCAAAATCGAAAAAAGTTCAGGATTCACAAGAAATGCCATCGGCAAAAATTCGTATGAGCACTCGTGATTTGGAAGAGATGGAAAATGAGCCAAAGAGCAAATCAGGTATGATCATCAATGTGATCTTAGTTGTTTTAGTCTTACTTTTGATTGCTTCTTTAGCAGCTACCTTCTACTTCATTACGCAAATAGGAGCCTAAAGCATGCCAAAATTTAATATTGCGATTGATGGCCCCAGTGGGGTCGGGAAAAGTACCATTGCCAATTTATTAGCCGATGCCTATCATATGATACATTTAGATACCGGTGCTATGTATCGATGCGTTGCCTACTATCTGTTAAAAAACAAGGTGGATGTAAATAACGAAAAAGAACTGTTGGACGCATTGGAAAATATAGATATCTCTTTTCAGGAGGATCAAGTGTTTTTAAATGGAGAAAATGTATCCAAAGAAATTCGTATGAATGAGATATCCATGGCAGCATCGAAGTTTTCGGCTTTGAATGCTGTGCGTAAAAAGCTAGTTTCTTTGCAACAACAGATTGCCAAGAATAAAGGCTATATTCTGGATGGAAGAGATATCTGCAGCGTCGTATTGCCGGATGCCGAGGTTAAAATCTATATGGATGCCTCCAGTAAGGCTAGAGCGCAGCGTCGTTATCAGGAATACATTTCTAAAGGTATTGATGCGGATTATGAGACGATCTTTCAAGATATCGTAGCACGTGACTATCAAGATTCGCATCGTGAAAATTCGCCTTTACAAGTAGCCGAAGATGCACAGGTCATTGATACTTCGGATATGACTATTGAGGAAGTTGTAGAAGAAATTCAAAAAATAATTGATGAAAAAGTATAGAGAGGAGTGATTTTATGATCCAGGGTACCATTGCGATCGTCGGACGCCCTAATGTCGGGAAATCAACCTTCTTCAATCGCTTGATTGGACAAAGAAAAAGCATTGTTGATGATACACCGGGAGTGACACGAGATCGTATCTATGGAGAAGTAGAATGGCTCACGAAAACCTATCGTATCATTGATACCGGTGGAATTCAGATTGAGGATCAGCCATTTGCACAGGAAATCAATATGCAGGTGGATATTGCGATTGAGGAAGCTGATGTCATTGTTTTTCTTGTCTCCTGTAAAGAAGGTGTTATGACCGATGATATGGTCATTGCCAAAAAACTACAGAAGTCTGGCAAGCCCATCGTGTTAGTTGTCAATAAGGTAGATAATGAAAAATTACGCTTAGATGCGTATGAATTTTATGCTTTGGGATTACAGGATCCATTCTGTGTCAGCAGCGCCCATGGTATCGGTTTAGGTGATGTATTGGATGAGATCACCAGAGTTATGCCGGAAAAGAAATTATCTCCTTATGAAGGAATGACGTCTTTTTGTGTGATCGGACGTCCCAATGTCGGAAAAAGTTCTTTGGTCAATGCGATCTTAAAAGAAGACCGTGTTATTGTTTCCAATGTAGAAGGAACGACACGCGATGCGATCGATACACCGTTTACTTACGATGGACAGGAATACATGATCATCGATACAGCCGGTATTCGCAAAAAAGGAAAGATTTATGAGAATATTGAAAAATATTCCATTTTACGTGCATTAAGCGCAATTGATCGAAGCAATGTCGTTTTATTCTTAATTGATGGTTCTTTAGGAATTCGTGAACAAGATAAACACGTGGCCGGTTTAGCTCATGAAGCTGGAAAAGGTGTCATCATTGTCTATAATAAATGGGATACTGTAGAAAAAGATGAGAAAACAATGGCTAAGATCGAGAAAGAAATTCGTGTGCAATTTGTTTATTTAGATTATGCACCAATTGCCTTTGTATCGGCTTTGACACATCAAAAAGTCAATCAATTACTGCCGTTGATCAATCAGGTGCATGAAAACTGCAGCTTGCGTATTCAAACCAATGTATTAAACGATGTGATCTTGGATGCGCAAATGATGAATCCTGCCAAGCCGCATAACGGCAAGCAGTTAAAGATCTATTATTCTTCACAGGTCAGCGTAGAACCGCCAACCTTTGTTCTATTTGTAAACGATCCGGAATTATTGCATTTTAGCTATAAGCGATATATCGAGAATAAAATTCGGGAAGCCTTTGGATTTGAAGGCACACCGATTCATATTATAGCACGAAAGAAAAGTTGAGGTGTTTGATTTGAAAACAGTAGTGATCGGAAGCGGGAGCTGGGGAACAGCCCTTGCACAGGTTTTAGAAGACAATCAACGAGATGTCATATTATATGGTATTGAAAAATCGGAAGTGGATGATATCAATCTTCATCATAAAAACTCCAAATATTTTGAAGATGTCAGTATCAATCCTTCCTTAAAGGCTACTATGGATATTAACGTAGTCAAAGAGGCCGATGTTGTATTACTGGCAGTACCGACGATAGCGATTGAATCCATTTGTCAACAAATTGATCTGCTATTGACAAAGAAAACGATCATTGTCAATGTATCCAAAGGGTTTCATCCAACAACCAACGAAAGAATGTCGCAGGTGATTCGTCGTTGTATTTCTGCCGATCATTTAAGCAGTGTTGTTTCTTTGATCGGACCTAGTCATGCCGAAGAAGTAATCATTCGTTTATTGACAACGATCGATGCGGTCAGCCTCAATGAAGAAGATGCGATTGTTGTGCAGCAGCTATTTTCCAATCATTACCTTCGTATTTATACAGGAAGCGATGAAGTGGGCAGTGAATTAGGTGTAGCCATCAAAAATGTTATGGCTATTGCTTCCGGAATCTTATCCGGCCTGGGCTATCAGGATAACACCAGAGCGGCTTTGATCACCCGTGGCTTACAGGAGATGATTCGTTATGGAATGGCGTTTGGTGGCCAGCAGCAGACGTTTATGGGGCTTACCGGAATCGGAGACTTGATCGTCACTTGTACAAGCATTCATTCCCGCAATTTTTCAGCCGGTTATCAGATCGGTAAGGAAAATACAGTAGAAAACTTTTTAAAGAACAATAAAAAGACAGTGGAAGGGATTCGTACTGCGAAGATCGTTCACAATGTATCTAAGGAAAATGGAATCGATATGCCAATCTGTGAGGAAGTCTATCAGATTCTATACGAAGGTAAAGAGCCAAAGACATGTGCCAATGACTTAATGCTGCGAGAGCTGAAAAGGGAGTTTTAACATGGCAAAATATGTAAATAAAGAAGCTTTGGCTGAGGTGATTTATCAAGAACTGAAGATTTCCAGAAAAGACGCCGGTCATGCGGTAGAAAGAATCTTTCAAGAGATGTCTCTGGCGTTAGCCAGTGATGGAGAAGTTGATATTTCCGGCTTTGGCAAGTTCATCATCTTTGATCGCAAAGAGAGAATGGGAATTAATCCTGTCACAAAAGAAAGAATGAAGATCCAGGCAACCAAGCTGCCAAAGTTTAAGCCAAGTCAGACATTAAAAAATCTCTGTAATAAAAAATAAATCATGGTATTTTTAAAGCGTTTCTTCATTCTATTATTCTGTTTTCTTGTAATTGGATCAATGATTCTTGGTTTATTGATTTAAGAAAATCAGGCGATGACGATTTCTTTAGCGGAATCGATCATTGCCTTTTCTTTTGGATCGATTGGATTGGTTATGATCTTATCATAATCGCTGAAACGAGCAAATGGATATGTACCGGTCTTAAAGAATTTAGAACGATCACAGACCAAGATCTTTTGTTTAGACTGTTCGATCACTTTTTGTTTCACCGATAACTCCTGAAAAGAGAATGTAGTCGGTCCCTGACAATCTTTAAAGCCATCGGTACCCATGAATGCCGTATCGATCTTGACATGCCTTAAATTGTCTAAGGCAAAGGCACCTGTTGTCGTACTTCCTTTTTTCTGAATCAGGCCGCCAATAAACAGAATTTCGTGTTTTAAAGCTAACAGGCTTTGCGCAATACGGATGGATGGGGTAACAATCGTACAACCCTTTTTTAACGCAAAATAACGCACTATAGACAATATGAAATGACGAAGGAGGGATAAAAAAAGTAACCTTCCTTAATTTGTTGCATCGTGGATTTACCATTATACTTTGGTTAAAAAATTCATAGTATTGTGGAATTACCGCAAACAAAT
>NZ_JAXKBY010000167.1:0-4077 GCF_036552745.1 Faecalicoccus sp. | reverse complement strand
TTGGCTATGAAGGGAACTGTTCCCTTTGTGACAAAAGACATATGTTCTTTTGAGCTGCCAATTGATGTGTTTACACTCTATCAAAACTAAAAAACATCATTTTTAATTCTCTACATCAACTTTTTAGTTGAATTTAGCGAAAAAATTAGTATCTTTGTTTGTGGCAATGGCATTTGCCATAGGCGTAGCTGGTTGTGGAAATAATAATGAAGCACAGATACAAGCAGCTACCGATGTTGTCAGTGGGTATTTGGATGCGATTCAAAATGGAAATTTAGATGGAGCGGAAGAATACACAACAGATTCCTATATTGATCCTTTAGGTATTGATAATATGGATTCGTATATGGAAAGTCTGTTAGATAGTTTGGATATGGGTGATACATTTGATCAGGAAGCCAATGATTTTGCGACAAATGCGGTAAAAGCAGCGATTACATCTTACGAGATCAATGATACAAAAATGGAAGAAGATACGATTTCAGTATTAGTTGATATCGATGGAAAAGATTATGAAAATATTGATTTTACGGCTATGGAGAGTGAATTAACAACTTATACGCAGAATTATGCCAATGAAAATTTGAATCGATTGATGCAGATTTACAATGATCAAGGAGAAGATGCCATGATGGAGGCAATGATGCAGGATATCGGCGGCTATATATTTGATAGAATGGAAACTTTGTTTACCGGTGCAGAACAAAAGAAATACCAGATGCGTTTTGATTTAGTTCAGGATGAAAATGAATGGAAAATCAAAGCGGCAGAGATCTCTGAAGAAGCACAGTCATAAAATTGTAAAAGTCTATTGATCATAACTTCAATAGACTTTTTAAGTGTTGAATTTTAAATTCATGGTTTGCATAAAGGAAAGATTTAAAATAAATCCAGACAGATCAACACAGGTAACCCTGGTCGCTAAACCGGGGAGCGTTAAACGGTCGCTAAACCGGGGAGCGTTAAACCTCGTTAACATAGATGGCCTGATTTTAGCGGTTAAAATGAGGTGATCGCCATGACATAGTTTGAAACACTATGTGATCGTCTTTATATCGACTAATCTACCCTTTCTCGATGTTTGAAAGAAGTCCGTAATAAACTAAGTCAATACAATTTGGAATTAATCAGTCGCCCGGGTTATGGACTGAAAGTGCAGGGTGATAAGTTGGATGTACATCTTTATATGGCCAATAGTAAAAGTGTACATATCTTTACATCTCTGGAAGGGTATAAAGTCAGTTTTTTCAGACTAATTATCGTTCCTTTATGCACGGCTATTTTTATGATGTTGTTGCCTATACAGTTTTATGATATTCGAATGACTTTGTTAATTGCAAACAGCACACCCGTTGGTGTCATGCTTGCGATGTTTTCGCAAATGTATGCGGGAGACCTTGAATATGGTGCGCGCATTGTCAGTCTTTCTACTTTATTATCTCTCGTTAGTATTCCATTGGTGTTGAGTATCACACGTTTATTGTGGTAAATTGTATCAAAATGATTCAAAATTTATATATAAGAAATAAAAAAAGTATCAATAATTGCAATTTATGATACTTTTTTTAAAAAATCACGTATAATTATTTCATATATAAATTGAGGTGATTGTTTTGGAACCTTTTCAGGCAAAAATTCTACCTGTTGAATATAAAGTTGATAAAGAATTATTAAATCTTTTAAGTGAAGCCAGTCAAAGATATGGAGAATATAAGTCTTTGTTTGATAATTTGAATTTCGATTCTTCTTTTTTCCTAGATTCTGCTTTGTTGAATGAAAGTTATAAATCCACACAAATTGAAGGAACGCAGATTTCACAGGATGAAATGTATTATTTGAAATATTTAAAGCCGACGGATGATAGTCGGGAAATTCAAAATTTGAAACGAGCGATTGAGTTTGCTTATCAACAAGTTATACAAGGCAAAAAGATCGATATGTATTTAGTAAATCAAATGCATAAAATCTTATTGGATAGTGTGCGTGGAAATGATCGACAGCCAGGTCAGATTCGCTCTACCCAGAACTGGATTGGGCCTAGAGGTGTAGGAATCGAAGGTGCTATTTTCGTTCCTCCGGTGCCACAAGAAATTTATACTCTGTTACAGAATTTATACGAGTATATGAATGATGCTTTTGTCGATCCTTTGCTGGTTAATATTGCACTGACTCATGCACAATTTGAGACAATACATCCCTATAGCGATGGAAACGGAAGATTAGGTCGTGCTTTGATACCAATACAGCTTGCCATGTTAGAGATGCAAAAACCTATTCTTTTTATGTCAGAAATATTAGAACTCTATAAGCCATCATATCAACGATATTTAATGGAGTATCGTAGAGGAAACTATAGAGGATATTTGAAATTTTTCTCACAATGTATCATTGATCAATGCAATGCTTTTATATTGAGACTTCACAAGATCAAAACAATCTATGAGGAAGATATGAAAACAATTGAGCAAGTTCACAGTGGTATGGTATATAAAGTTATGCCGGTCATTATGTCTCAGATTGTTTTCACAAAAAAAGAAATTGAAGATTTGACCGGTGTATCAAAAGCTACCGTATTACGGATCATCAACCGGTTGGAAGAATTAGAAGTTATTACGAAAGATGATTCCGTAATGAAAAAAGGATATAAATATAAGAAAATTTATGACTTATTTGTAGGAAAGTAAGAAAAAAGTATCATAAATCGCAATTTATGATACTTTTTTATAAAAATTAGGTCAATTTATTTCATAGATGATACAAAATCATTGTTTAATTACTTCTTTATTCTCATTTTTGGATTCATCGACACCTAATACATACGTTACGGCTGTGGAAACCACAAAGGCGATGACAGCTCCAATAACGGCATAAACTAAGTTCATGGTGCTACCACCGATAAAACTCAGTAAACCTAAGAAACTGGCAACGGGTAAGAAATTATAAACTTGTAATCCGACAATGGATGCGAATAAACCGGCGGCAATTCCGCCTGCCATCATACCGATAAACGGTCTTTTGTATCGTACCCCAATTCCATACAAACCAGGTTCGGTTACACCGCCAATCATCTGGGTGATAATATAGGAAAAGGCAAGGGCACGCTGTTCTTTGTCTTTGATTCGAAGCATGGCGCCTGAACACATTCCACCCACGGTGAAGGCGGCCAGTAAAACAGAAGGGGCGACAACCGATTCTACGCCATCTTGTGCAAGAATCATAAAAATGGTTGTGATAAATAACCAATGCATCCCAGCCATAACGATATATTCCCACAGGGCCGCAATCAATGCCATGGAAAGAATTGTGGCAAGACCACCCATATTTCCTAAGTCAATCAGAGCGTTACTGATGTATTCGCCTACGATGGAACCAATTGGGCCTAAGATACAAAGGGCAATCGGAAGAATTATGGCAATGGATAAGGTGGGGGCGAAAATGGCAGATAATGTCTGTGGTATATGTTTATTGAAAAAGCGTTCAATATAGGAAAATACAAAGACCGATAACAGAATTGGGATGATTGTAGAGGAATAGTTTTGTACATGGCAGGGAATACCATACACATCAAAGGCACTGCCAGTTTCAGCCATTTGCACAAATGTAGGATGCAGCATGATGGCACCTATAAACATTCCTAAGATGACATTACAGTTAAAGCGTTTGGCAGCCGTATAGCCGATCATGATTGGGAAGAAGTAGAAACCGGCATCACCGACAAAGGTAAAGAGGACATACAAAGAACTCGAAGCATCGATCCAGTGTAACATATCCGGCCCTAAAATGGCTGCCAAGGTCTTAAACATGGAAGCGGCAATTAACATCGGAATCAAAGGCATCAGGCAGGATGCTAAAACATCCAGAAAAACAGAAAGGCTGTGTTTACATTTTTCAAGCATAGAATCATCTCTTTTCACTTTTAGTATAATAAGAAACACAAAATAGACAATATGAAATGACGAAGGAGGGATAAAAAAAGTAACCTTCCTTAATTTGTTGCATCGTGGATTTACCATTATACTTTGGTAAAAAAATTCATAGTATTGTGGAATTACCGCAAACAAATAAGGAGGGTTACCT